>DEIT01000133.1:0-9604 GCA_002352635.1 Hyphomicrobiaceae bacterium UBA2767
GCCGATTACGATCAGCTTGCAGGCGTGGACTTCCATAAGGGCTGCTATGTGGGTCAGGAGGTAGTCTCACGCATGGAGCACCGCGGCACAGCACGCAAACGCATTGTGCCGGTACATGGCGGCACTTCTCTTTCCTCCGGCGCGGAGATCAAGGGTGGAGACACGAGCATTGGCGTGATGGGGTCCGTTTCGGGCGACAAGGGCTTGGCAACCGTCCGCCTCGACCGAGCCAAAAAGGCGATCAGTGATGGTCATGCCTTGCGGGCAGGCGATGTGGAGATTGTTCTCGACCAGCCGCAGTGGGCGTCGTTCACCGTGCCCATGAAAAAAACCGAGGATGCGACATGAGTGAAGCTCTTCGATGCGACTGGGCCGGACCGCAGCCCATCTACTTCGCCTATCACGACGAGGAATGGGGGGTGCCGCGCGCAGATGACCGGTGGCTACTGGAAAAGCTCACATTGGAGGGGTTTCAAGCGGGCCTCGCCTGGATAACCATCCTCAACAAACGCGCCCGCTTTCGCGAGGTGTTCGACAATTTCGACGCGGAGAAGGTAGCGCGCTATGATGAGCGCAAGATTGCAGAACTGCTCAATGACGCCGGGATAATCCGGCATCGCGGAAAAATCGAAGCCGCCATTTCCAACGCCCAAACCTGTTTGAAACTTCAGGAGCGAACATCGCTTTCCGCTTTTCTATGGGATTTCGTTGATGGCAAACCGGTGCAGAACCGGTTCAAGCGCATGCAGGATATCCCCGCCCAGACGCCAGTGAGCCAGGTGATGGCAAAAGCACTCAAGGCGGAAGGGTTTCGTTTTTGCGGACCGACGACCGTCTATGCCTTCATGCAGTCGGCCGGCATGTTCAATGATCACATCGTCACGTGCCCGCGTCACGAGGCCTGCGCAAAGCTTGCAGAGACATTCAAGGCGCCAACGGTGTAACTGCGAAATGGCGCCACGCAAACACCCCCCTCCCCGTGCCTGGCAGCGTATGCTTTCCGGCCGCCGTCTCGATTTGCTCAACCCCTCACCTCTGGACATCGAGATCGAGGACATTGCGCACGGTCTTGCGCGGGTAGCGCGCTGGAACGGTCAAACCATCGGCGACCATGCCTTTTCAGTGGCCCAACATTCCGTCCTGGTCGAGCGCATCGCAGCCGAGTTACGTGGTGATTTGTCGGTAAGGTGGCGTCTTGCAGCCCTGATCCACGACGCTCCGGAGTATGTGGTAGGAGACCTCATAACGCCGTTCAAGGCTGCCATCGGGCTCGACTACCGCGCCCTTGAGGACCGCTTGCTCCAGGCCGTCCATATCCGCTTCGGCCTGCCCGGCGAACTACCAAAGCATGTTTCGACACTCATCAAGCGCGCCGACAAGATCGCGGCGTTTCTTGAAGCGACGCAGCTCGCCGGTTTCTCAGATGCGGAAGCACGGCGCTTTTTTACCGCTCCACGCGGTCTCAGCGCTCAGAGTTTGAAAGAAATCGGTTCACAGGAACCACTCGCCCCACCCGATGCGCAAGCCATTTTTATGTCCCGGTTTCAGTCACTTATCGAAGCATTTTCCAATTGAACTCTTGCATGTGCATGACCATATGGAATGTGTAAGGGTTATGCCGTGCAACTGACAAACAAGTCAGATACGTTTTTCGAATCATGAGCAAAGAAACAATACTCGTTGGACCCTTGAGCGCCGTCACTTCCACAATCGAGGATTCGAACGTGGGATATTTGGTGACGCTCATCAACGATCAGACAATGATCGAAACCCCACCCTCGATTTCGCCCAATCGACATTTGCGGCTTGCGATGAACGATATATCGGAACCTCAGGCCGGCATGGTCCCGCCTGATGATGACCATGTTTCCGAGCTGTTGGATTTCGTCCTGGCATGGGACCAGCAAAGACCCATGCTGATTCATTGCTGGGCAGGGATTAGCCGTTCGACAGCAGCAGCATTCATCACTCTCTGCACGCTGAATCCCGGCATTGAAGAGCGAGAAATTGCGCAGGCTCTGCGTGCGGCCTCGCCGACCGCGACGCCGAATCGTCGCCTTGTCAGCTTGGCTGATGCCTTACTGGAGCGCGATGGGCGAATGAAAACGGCTATTGACGAGATCGGGCGCGGAGAGACCACAATGGAAGGTGTTGTATTCAAACTCTCCGCTCGCCTGGCGGCCTAGCCAACGGTCATACATGAAAAGAACGGCCAGCATTGAAATCGGCCTCAACGCAGCCATCGTCAGCGTTCGTGACGGTCAACCCCACGTCCTGGTAACGCGCGAGGGTGACCAGTGGGACGCCTTGCCCTATGGGCCATTCACACCTCTTGATCATCGCACGCTGGATAGCGGTTTGAGAGATTGGGTGCGGGAGCAGTCCGGTCTGGAGCTGGGTTATGTTGAACAACTTTACACTTTCGGGGATCGCGGCCGCCACGCGCGGCAAGGAGATGCCGGACCGCATATTGTCTCTGTCGGTTATCTTGCGCTTATCGGTGAGGATCCGCAGGCAGCCCACGAGGGAACCTCTTTCGGGCGTTGGTATGCTTATCTACCGTGGGAGGACTGGCGCTCCGGCAAACCAGATATTCTGACACAGGAAATTGAGCCGCGACTGAAACACTGGGCGACCCGGCACAATCTGGACGAAACTCGCATTGAGGCACTGACGCGCCAGGAACGCTTGCGAATCTGGTTCGCCATTGGGCGCGATGCTCATTGGGACGAGGAAAAAGTACTTGAACGTTATGAGCTTCTCTACGAGGCGGGTCTTGTCGCTGAAGCAAAGCGGGACGGCAGGGAAGCGACCAGCGACTGGGATGACTTTCCCCAGCTGGGAAGGCCAATGAGATTTGATCATCGCAGGATCCTTGCAACCGCCATTAGCCGGCTGCGTGGCAAGCTCAAATACCGGCCCGTCATATTCGAATTGCTGACCGACTCATTCACTCTTTTCGAACTGCAGAAAACCGTCGAGGCGATTTCCGGCCACCATCTGCACAAACAAAACTTCCGCCGTCTTGTGGAGAATGGCGGCCTGGTTGAACCGACAGGAGACGTCAGCACGCAAACCGGAGGCCGTCCGGCAAAGCTTTTTCGCTTTCGAAGGGAGGTTTTGATGGAAAGGCCATCGATCGGCGTGCGCATGAAAGCGGGACGCAACTGATTTGCTCTTCATCATCTGGAGTTTATTTGTGCATCCAGGCAAGACAATTTCTGCTAATTGAACGTCTATGATGAGTCTCATCTCGATCGCTGTTCTCGTCCTTGCGGCAATCATCATTCTTCCCATTCTGGCGCTCAGCAATTCCAGTCAGCTGCGCCGGCGCGTACATGCCCTTGAGGGAGAGTTGGTCGCGCTACGCCAACAAATCGAAAAAATCCCCGGGTTCAAATCAGATTCTGATCCAGACGAAATCGCTGAGACGGACCAAGTAGATACTGACGGTGAAACAGACCTTTCCGCCGATGAAATAATCGAACAACTGATTGACGATGAAAAGTCTGTCCCGACACCCCAGATCGCGTTGTCGGAAACAAGCGATAGTGACTGCATTTCCGACCGGGCCGAAGCGCGATCCAGTATGGAGGAAACACTCGGCACCAAATGGACCGTATGGGTTGGCGGACTGGCGCTTGCTCTTGGCGGTATATTTCTCGTTCGTTACTCAATCGAGGCAGGTCTGCTGGGACCCGCTGTGCGCGTGACGTTCGGCGCCCTGTTTGCGTTGGCACTTGCCGCCGCCGGAGAATATTTGCGCCGGCGCGACACAGATGCAGATCTGGCTGGAATACCAAGCGCCTATATACCGGGCATCCTGACGGCAGCGGCCATCATCGTCGGCTTCGCCACCGTCTATTCCGCATATGCGCTTTACGGGTTTCTAGGGCCCATTCCGGCATTCATTCTTCTTGCCGCCTGTTCGTTTGGAGCCCTCTCCGCGTCCTGGCTGCATGGGCCCTCCCTTGCTGCATTGGGACTGATCGGCAGCTACGCAACACCCGCACTTGTTTCGACACAAAGCCCCAAAGCCTGGCCGCTGTTCATCTATCTGGCTGTGGTTACGGGCGCATCCTTCTTTGCTGCACGCCTGAAAGGCTGGCTCTGGCTCGCGGCAAGTGCCACCGCGGGAGCTGTCTTTTGGGGCTTTCTATGGTGCGTCACTCATTGGTCCTACTGGGATATCGTTCCGCTAAGCGCATACATCCTCACGCTCATGGCTTTGGCTGCCTATTTCCTGACCCAGACATCGGAAAGTGAATCCGATTGGCAGATCGGCAAGTCATGGAGCGATTTGCTGAAGGAAACCGACTGGGTAGCGAGCGGCATTCTGGCCGCCATATCGTTCCTGATATTCGCAGCAGTTCGTTTCGAAGGGTACTTCACCCCTTCGCTGTTCCTTCTGGGTGCAGGTACGCTCGCTCTTCTCGCGAGCGCATGGCATTGGCGCAACCTCTCCATTCTTGTCATATGGTCTGCACTGCTATTCGGTGCCGTTTATGCCACCTGGCATATCCCTGAACTTCGCGCGCCAACGCCAGCTGTAGCCTATCTCGATCACACCCTGGTTCCACCACCCGCATTGTGGGATTTCTTGAGTGTTGGCGCGGTGTTCGGCACAGGCTATTTGGCTAGCGGATTTGCGATCGGCTACTGGCGGTCCGGCCATGCGGTCTGGACCTTTGTCTCGGCAACGATGCCTGTCCTGATTTTTGGTTATGCGTATCTGCGCGCAACCAATTTCGAACAGAGTGTGCCGTTCGGCATTATCGGACTTGGGCTTTCGGCCATCTATGTCGGCGCAAGCGACGTGATGTTCCGCAAATCTACAGACCAGATTTGGGGTTGGCGGTCAGGGTGTTACGCAGCAGCAGCCGTTGCCGCACTCGCACTGTCCTTTACAATTCTGCTCGAAAAAGGCTGGCTTACAATTGCGCTCGCTTTCATATGTCCCGGGCTCGGCTGGGTTGCGCTCAAACGCCCGATCCCAGGCCTGCGTTACCTGGCGGCGGGTATGGCCGCGCTTGTCATTGCCCGACTTGTTTATGATCCGGTTATCGCGGGAGCAAATCCCGGCACAACCCCGATCTTCAACTGGCTGCTTTACGGGTATGGTATTCCCGCCGTGGCATTTGTCGGCGCCGCCTGGCTGTTTCGCCGACAACAGGACGATCGTTGCATCCAGATTCTGGAGGCGGCGGGAATATTGTGCACCGTCATTCTCGTCGGACTGCAAATTCGTCACATTTTGAATGACGGAAACATCTACTCCACCAGTCTGGATCTTGCCGAAGTCAGCATACAAACCATTGCCATGCTTGGGCTTGCGATCGGTCTCCAGCGTATTTACGACAACACCGACAGGCCGGTAGTCAGCTGGGCAGGCTTTCTGCTCGGTATCGCGGGTCTCGCTGCGGTTCTGCTTGGTCTCCTGTTTTTGTGGAATCCCTTCTTGACCGGTGAACCAGTCGGTCCTCGGCGAATATTCAATCTGTTGCTGCTGGCTTATGTCGTGCCAGCTATTCTCTGTGTTTTCCTTTACTGGGTATCCCAAGGTCGGCGCCCCAAAGAATTTGTGATGGCTGCCGGTGTGGCAGCTCTTCTCCTGGTTTTTGCCTACATATCGCTTGAAAATCGCGCGCTCTTTCATGGCAGTGTCCTGCGCGGTGGCGTGACCGGCGATGCGGAATGGTATGCCTATTCCGCAATTTGGATGATCTTTGGAGCGGCTTTGCTGGCTGCGGGTATCCTTACGCGGACAGCTGTGCTGCGATACGCTTCGCTTGGTGTCATCATCCTCACTGTCACCAAGGTGTTCTTGTCGGACCTTTCCCACCTTTCAGGCATCCTGCGCGCCTTGTCGTTCATGGGATTGGGACTCGTTCTGGTCGCTATTGGATATTTTTATCAAAGGTTTGTTTTTCCTCAGGCGCGCACGAACGATGACTCCGAAATCCGTAATTAATTCGATAGTTCGGTCGATATTCAGCCTGCGGCAACTCACCCTCTGGTAAATTTTGCTCACTTGGACTATATTACCCAAGTGAACCGGCCGACTTGCCGGTTGTTTTAACGCTCCCTATATACTCAGTTAGAGCATATTAGGCAGGAGGCTCACATGTCCATCACCGAGACCGCAGCGGCAACACCTCAGGCAATCAGGAAATACGGCGTGCTGGACATGCCGAATTTGGAATACACTCCGGAGCTGGCGAAGGAGACCGCGCATGCTTACGACCGCGTATCCTCCGTCGTGCCGCCGATCGAATGGCCCGCCTTTGCGCCCTACGTCAAGGCAATCAACGAGCTCAAGAAAGAACGCAATGCCGTTGTTCTGGCGCACAACTACATGACGCCTGAAATCTTCCACTGCATTTCAGACTTCGTCGGCGACTCGCTTCAGCTTGCTGTCGAAGCCTCGAATACGGATGCTGAGATCATCGTGCAGTGCGGTGTGCATTTCATGGCCGAGACAGCCAAGCTCCTGAGCCCTGAAAAAACTGTGCTCATTCCTGACATGAAAGCCGGTTGCTCACTCGCTGCCTCGATCACAGGTGCGGATGTGCGCGCACTTCGCGAAGCCTATCCGGGCGTGCCGGTTGTCACCTATGCCAACTGTTCCGCCGAAGTGAAAGCCGAGTGTGACGTGTGTTGCACCTCATCGAACGCGGTAAAAATCGTCGAATCGCTTGGCGTTCCTCGCGTCATCTTCGTGCCGGACGAATACCTCGCCAAATATGTCGCCAAGCAGACCGATGTGGAAATCATCGCCTGGAAGGGCCACTGCGAAGTGCACGAGCGTTTCACGGCGGAGGACCTCCGCGCAGCGCGTGAGGCCGACCCGGCCGTCAAGATCATCGCCCATCCCGAGTGCCCACCTGATGTGCTTGCAGAGGCAGATTTCACCGGCTCAACAAGCGGCATGATCAACTATGTGAAGGACAACCGGCCGAAGAAGGTCGTGATGGTGACCGAATGTTCCATGAGCGACAATGTGGCGGCAGAAACTCCCGGTGTCGAGTTTGTGCGGCCGTGCAACCTGTGTCCGCACATGAAGCGCATCACGCTGCCGAAGATCCTCGATTCCCTCGTCTATATGAAGGAAGAGATTGTCATCGATCCGGAGGTTGCCGAACGCGCGCGCAGGTCGGTCGAACGGATGGTCGAACTCAGCAAGTAACGCCCATCTGATTTCTCAATCATTGCATGAGGGAGCCGCGCCAATGGCTTCATTTGATCCGATAGACGCTCTTCCCCGATCGGCACACCTCGGCGATTGCATCGTGATCGTAGGTGCCGGGCTCGCGGGCCTGTTCACCGCGCTCAAACTCGCGCCGTGCCCTGTTGTGCTCGTCTCGCCGGCGCCCCTAGGAAAAGGCACATCGAGCGGCTGGGCTCAGGGGGGAATTGCAGCCGCCATATCCGATGGCGATACACCTGATGCTCATGCACGCGATACGATCCGCGCGGGCGCGGGGATTGTTGATGAACGTATGGCGCAACTGCTTGCCCGCGAGGCGCCTGAGCGCATAGAGGACCTGCTGCGCTTGGGTGTGCCGTTTGACAAAGACCTCGAAGGCAAACTCCAGCTTTCCCGCGAGGCCGCGCACAGTGCACGCCGCATCGCCCGCGTTAAAGGTGATCTCGCTGGCAAGGCGATCATGGCCGCCATTACTGATGCGGTACGCAAGACACCGTCCATCCATGTCCTGGAAGGTCTGAACGCACATGAACTGGTTCTGAGTGATGGTCGCGTCGCCGGTGTGCGCCTCTGGCCGACGGCAACACTTGGACAAGGCGAAGCGCTGATACTTCCCGCCAAGGCCGTCGTGTTGGCAAGTGGCGGAACAGGGCAGTTGTTTGAGGTTACCACCAATCCCGGCTCCGCTCATGGCGAAGGGATTGCCATGGCCGCGCGGGCCGGTGCGGTCATTGCTGATCCTGAGTTTGTCCAGTTCCACCCCACTGCCCTCAATATCGGGCGCGACCCGGCTCCGCTGGCGACCGAAGCACTGCGGGGCGAAGGAGCAATCCTGATCAACGCGCGGGGCGAACGCTATATGGTGCCGGTGCACGAGGATGCGGAACTCGCTCCTCGCGACGTGGTGGCACGAGCGACCTTCCGCGAGGTGCAAGCCGGCCGCGGCGCCTTCATTGATTGCCGCGAAGCCATTGGCCAACGCTTCAGCCAGGCTTTCCCCGGATTGTTTGAGGTTTGCGGTGAAGCCGGCATTGATCCCGTCAGCGAACCGATCCCCATTACGCCAGCTGCCCATTACCACATGGGCGGCGTTCTCACTGATGCCAACGGTCGAACGACCGTTGACGGCTTGTGGGCGTGTGGTGAGGTAGCTGGTACGGGCTCTCATGGCGCCAACCGCCTGGCTTCCAACTCACTGCTTGAGACAGTCGTGTTCGGAGCACGCATCGCGCACGACATTGCGGGCCTTGCCTCCCATCTGGGTGTAGCGCGCAAAAAATTGTCCTCACCTTTCACGTTGGAGAAATCCGGAATGAATGTGCAGGAAATCGCCGCGGCGAACGCAGCGCTCCGCCACACGATGACATCCGGTGTCGGGGTCATACGCACTGGTGACCGCCTTCTGGCAGCTCTGGAGCACATAGGAAAGCTGCTGGACAGCGAAACTCCCCTAGCACTCCGTAATCGCGCCCTTACCGCACAGTTCATTGCAGCTGCGGCGCTGCAGCGGGAGGAGTCCCGCGGCGCTCAATTCCGCACCGACTTCCCGGAGTCCCGTGACGCATGGAGGCGGCACAGCTATCTGACGCTTTCGGATGTAAAGGCCATCTCCGACAACTCAGTTGCGGATAAACGGACCTCCAAAAACATTATCAATGCGGAGTTTGCCCGATGAGAGCAGATAGCTCACTGCGACGCCTTCCCGTTTCTGCGGTTCGTTCATTGCGGCCCCTACCCGAGCCAATTGTTGAGGAAGCTGTCGTTGGCGCACTAAAAGAAGATCTGGGTCTCGTCGGTGACATCACCACCCGGGCCACCATACCTGCAGAGGCAACAGCGAATGCGATGATCGTCGCACGCGCGCCGGGCCGTATCGCGGGGCTGCAATGCGCCGAGACGACATTTCACAGTTGCGATTCTTCAGTCGAATTCACGACAGAAATACCGGACGGTGCAGACGTCCAGGCTGGAGATACGATTGCCAGTATATCGGGTTCCGCGGCGGCATTGCTGACCGGGGAACGCACAGCTCTAAACTTCCTCTGCCACCTGAGCGGTATCGCCACGCTGACCGCGCGATATGTCAAAGCAATCGAAGGCACCAACGCAAGCATCTGTTGCACGCGCAAAACCACGCCTGGGCTACGAGCGCTTGAAAAATATGCGGTGCGCGCAGGCGGCGGTCAGAACCACCGATTCGGCCTTTTTGACGCTGTGCTGATCAAAGACAATCATATTGCCGCGGCCGGAGGGGTTGCGAACGCCGTCGACCGAGCGCGCGATGCTGCAGGCCATATGATCAAGGTCGAGGTTGAGGTTGATACGCTTGATCAACTTGATGAGTTGCTCACACTTCAGGCTGATGCGGTGCTATTAGACAACATGACCTTAGATCAA
>DEIT01000133.1:9805-10361 GCA_002352635.1 Hyphomicrobiaceae bacterium UBA2767
CTTGTTCAACTCCCGTCGCCAGCGCGGCGCCACATAGTTAGCATGGTAATGGGTTGCATAACCGATATCGCCGAGAAAACTCTGCCCCTGAGTCATGCGCTTCGCTATCTCGTTGGCCTGACGCCACTTTTTCATGTCCTTCGCAATGTCGGAGCGACCATCGCAGGTAAATGAGAACTGGCAACCGGTGCGGCGCATTTGGCCCTGGAACACGACACCGCAGATTGTGTCGGGATATAGCGACGAGCGCACTCGGTTCATAACCACCTGCGCAACGGCAACCTGCCCTTTCGTCGACTCCCCGCGTGCCTCAAAGTAGATGGCCGTCGCTAGGCAACGCCTCTGACGCTTCTGATATTCGTTTTCCGACTCACCCTTGAACTTCAGGCCTCTGGGAATCTTGCCGTCAAGGCGCGCAACTTGCTGCTTGTCCGTGTTTCCACCGGTTCCAAATTCAGGGAAATTCATCGGATATGATGGAACGAGTGACGAGAGCAACATGCTGGCAGTGGTTGGCTCCGTGGTCGAAATTCGTTGCCTTACTCCGAAATCTGCT
>DEIT01000133.1:10419-14881 GCA_002352635.1 Hyphomicrobiaceae bacterium UBA2767
GGTCTTGGGATCGAACCCGTCACGATCATGTCGGACCGTACCGGCGCCTTGGCCACCTTTATTTCCGGCTCCAGCCCCTTTCTGGAATGGGTGAATTCGATATAGCGATCCGCACGCGGACCCTTGAGCGGGGCTACGAACAGGTGCGCAGCTTCATTCGCGATACTTGTGCGCTTTGTCGTGTCTGTGGAGGTTGGGATATGGCGAGCATGAACCGAACCGACACCGGACACCGCCGGATTCACGGCAATTCCCAAGTTGGCAGGATCACCCGCGTAATAGCCGCCAGCCAACACTGGCGCGGCCAATACGGCGGCGGCAAGATGCCACTTCCTACGTGCGACGCGAAACCCCATCCGAGCAGTTACCCAATACAATTTACGACCCGGGAAGGCGCACTCACACTGGAGTTTTTGACTTCCCCTCACACTCAAGGCAAAGGTACCCACCTTACCAGAGCTTATTTTACCCCCTGCAGGGCGAAGGATAATTAGGCAGCAAAAGACTTACGTGAGTCTTAATTGCGCCTGCATGCGGTACCTTCATCCCGCACGCGATGCACAGTATCTAAACCAACTGTGGGTGAATTGTGAATGAAAAAAACGGCAGAAATCCGACAATACCCTCAGTCTGTTAACCCAAATTGTGGCCAGGAATCGGCTTATTTCCGGCGCAATGCCGCTTGAGCGGCAGCAAGCCGCGCAACCGGCAAACGAAAAGGTGAACAGGAAACGTAGTCCAAATCCACTTTTTCGCAGAAATCTATGGATGCAGGATCCCCTGCGTGTTCACCGCAAATGCCGAGTTTGATGTCCGGCCTGGTCTTGCGGCCACGTTTGATGCCGATATCAACCAACTCACCCACCCCTCGGGTATCTATAGAGACAAACGGATCGGTTTCGAAGATACCGCGCGACGTGTAATCGCCCAGAAAACCTGCCGAATCATCGCGGCTGAGCCCGTATGCCGTTTGCGTCAAATCATTGGTTCCAAACGAGAAAAACTCGGCCCGTTCAGCTATTTCATCTGCCAGCAGACACGCGCGTGGCAGCTCAATCATGGTGCCGATCTGATAGGTGAGTTCCACACCTTTTTCTTCCTGCACCGCGTCAGCCACAGCGACGATCCGACTGTGCAGAAAATCGAATTCTTCACGCGAGGTAATGAGCGGGATCATAACTTCAACGATGACCGGTTCACCCGTCTTGGCGCCGGCATCCGCTGCTGCCTCGAAGATGGCGCGGGCTTGCATTTCCGTGATTTCCGGATAGGTGATGGCAAGCCTGCAGCCACGATGGCCAAGCATCGGGTTGAATTCTTTCAATTCGGCGACCCGGTATTTCAGCTTCTGCACGCTCGTGCCAAGCGACTCCGCAACCTCGGCAATTTCTTCGTCCTGGTGGGGCAAGAACTCGTGCAGCGGTGGATCAAGCAGGCGGATCGTGACTGGCAGCCCGGCCATGATCTCGAACAATTCGGTAAAGTCCTTGCGCTGCATGGGCAGGATCTTGTCGAGCGCGGCACGGCGGCCTTCCCGAGTCTCGGCAAGGATCATCTCGCGCACCGCCAGAATGCGCTCATGCTCGAAGAACATATGCTCGGTGCGGCAAAGTCCGATACCTTCGGCTCCGAATTCGCGAGACTGCTTGGCGTCGGCGGGCGTATCAGCGTTGGCGCGAATGCCGAGACGGCGCACTTTGTCCGCCCACTCCATGAGGATCCCGAAGTCGCCGGTAAGTTCAGGCTGCAGCATGGCCACCTCACCCTTCAGCACCTGGCCCGTGGTACCATCGACCGTGATGACATCACCCTTGTTGAGCACCTCACCACCCGAACGCATGGTCTGGGCCTCATAATCGATGTGGACTGTACCCGCCCCGGAAACGCAGGGGCGTCCCATACCTCGCGCGACCACGGCAGCGTGACTTGTCATGCCACCGCGGGTTGTCAGAATACCGGACGCCGCGTGCATGCCGTGAATGTCTTCCGGGCTGGTCTCTATGCGGACAAGAACGACGCTCTTGCCCTGTGCGACAAGCCGTTCGGCCTCGTCCGAGTTGAAAACGATCTCGCCTACAGCCGCACCAGGTGAGGCAGGCAACCCGGTTGCGATGATCGTTCGCGCGGCGTCGGGATCAAGCATTGGGTGGAGCAGTGTATCAAGCTGCATCGGATCAATGCGCCCCACCGCTTCCTCCTCGCCAATAACCCCTTCGGACACCATATCGACGGCTATCTTCAAGGCGGCCTTGGCGGTGCGTTTGCCGGAGCGCGTCTGCAACATCCACAACTTGCCTTCTTCCACCGTGAACTCGATGTCCTGCATGTCGTGATAATGCGCCTCAAGCCTGCCGAAGACATCCTCAAGCTGGGAGAAAACCTCTGGCATGAGCTTTTCGAGCGAAGGCTTGTCATCGCCTGCTTCGACCCTCGAAGCCTCCGTCAAACTTTGCGGCGTGCGGATACCCGCCACCACGTCTTCACCTTGCGCGTTTACAAGGAATTCGCCGTAAATTTCTTTCGTACCCGTTGACGGATTGCGGGTGAAGGCAACGCCCGTGGCGCTGGTATCGCCCATATTGCCGAACACCATGACCTGAATGTTCACCGCCGTGCCCCAATCGTCCGGGATCTGATGCAGGCGGCGATAGGTCTTGGCGCGCGCATTCTGCCAGGAGCCGAACACTGCTGAGATGGCACCCCACAGTTGGGCGTGAATATCCTGCGGAAAAGGTTCGCCGCGTTCCTGCTCAACGCAGTTCTTGTATTCGCTGATCACATCGGCCCAGTCATCGGCGGTCAAGTCAGTGTCGAGCGAATAGCCATTGAGGTTGCGATAATTCTCTAAAATGTCCTCAAAGAAGTGATGCTCCACACCGAGCACCACATCTGAATACATCTGGATGAAGCGGCGATAGCTGTCATAGGCAAAGCGCTTGTCGCCCGACTGCGCCGCAACAGCCTCTACCGTTTCATCATTGAGGCCCAGATTAAGCACCGTGTCCATCATGCCCGGCATGGACGCCCGGGCACCGGATCGGACCGACACAAGAAGCGGGCGTTCTGCATCGTCGAACGTGCGACCTGTTGCGTTGCCGATTGCCTCGAGAGCAGCTTCGACTTGCGGGGTCAGCGCGTCGGGGAGCTTACCGCCGTTTTCATAGTATGCCGCGCAGACATCCGTGGTGATTGTGAAACCCGGCGGCACAGGCAGCCCGAGATTGGCCATCTCGGCAAGGTTGGCACCCTTGCCGCCTAGCAACTCCCTCATCTCAGCTGACCCCTCAGCGGAATCCAGCCCAAAGCTGTAAACCCATTTGGGACTCTCAGCTGTTGCTCTCTGCGGCACGCTCATATGCGGTCTCTTTTCGCTTGCGATCAGTTTGCTGGCGCCTGTTTAACGTTGCACCGCACAATACTCAATGCGGCGTTCGGTCAATCATGGGGATAATGATGCTTAATCCGGCAGCTCGAGAACACCGTTCTCGCCAATTGTAATGAAAGGGTTGTGCGCCACTTCCCACACATGGCCGTCCATGTCTGCGAAATAGCCGCCATAGCCGCCCCAGAATGTCTTGGCTGCGGGCTTGAGAATTTTCGCACCGGCTGATTCAGCAAGCGCCATAAAATCATCGACCGCTTCCTCGCTTTGCAGATTCTGCGCGATGGTGATACCGCCCTGTCCGGTCCAGTGATCCTGGGCGCAGGCGTCTTCAGCAAGCGCCTCTGCGCCAAACAAGGACAGCACAGCACCACCAGCCTTGAAGAAGGTGATGGTTGGCTGGCTCGCGCTTTGCGATTTCACGAAGCCCAGTTTCTCGTAAAACGCCGTCGCCTTCGCCAAGTCGGCAACGCCGAGCCCGACAATATTGATACGCGATGACATGTTCCTATCCCTCGATTTTGGAGAAGTCGGCGACTGCAAGTGTCGCCTCCCTGATCTGATTGAGTAGCTTGAGGCGGTTTTCGCGAAGCTCGGGCTCATCCGCATTGACGGTCACGTGATCAAAAAAGGCATCGACTGGTGATCGAAGTTTGGCCATTTCCGCCATCGCGCCTTCGAAGTCTTCCTTGCCAACTTTTGCCACTGCTGTCTCGGAGACGTCACCGATAGCCCTGGCCAGTACTTTCTCTTCATCCTTCTGGAAAAGTTTGGAACTCACCTCCCCTGCATATGGCTTCCCATCCTTCTTCTCTTCAATGCGGAGGATGTTCTGAGCGCGCTTGACCCCGGCCAAAAGATTTGCCCCGTCATCCGTTTCGAGAAAACGCCCAAGCGCATCGACACGTGCAACGATCATCAAGAGATCGTCGGCATCCTCTGAGATGACCGCGTCGAGCAGATCGTGCCGAGCGCCTCTATCCCGAAGATGGACCTTGAGACGGTCATGGAAGAAGGCGAGAAGATCACGATAAATTTTTGCTTCCAGCCAGGCCCCTCTCTTGGCGTCCGGCCAGGAAT
>DEIT01000086.1:0-4741 GCA_002352635.1 Hyphomicrobiaceae bacterium UBA2767
CAGGCATGCCAAGATCAAAGGCGCACAACTAGGCCATAGCCGGTAGTGCAAGACATAATCGAGATCCTCGGATCCCCTCTTTCATGATTCCAACATCTGAATTGTGCCCAAGCCACCTGCGATATCCGCCGGTGGCTTTTTCGTGTTTGGCGAACGTTTGATTTCAAAACAAATCCCCCCGGGGATGAACCCGAGGGGATTTATGTGAATTCAGAACCGACACTCTAGTAATAGTACCACATACACTCGTCATATTTGGTTTTCCACTTGAGTTTGCCGGTCTTGTCGTACTTTTTCTTGTACCACCAACAGGGGTTTGCCCAACCGGAGCCGACAACGATGCCGGGGGCGGCCCATCCGCCGCTGCCGATTTGGATTTCGAAGTTGAACTTGGGTTTGGCATCAGCAGCGCCAACGAGCGACATGGTCGAAATGACAATGGCGCTGAGACCGAGGACGGCTTTACGGGTCAGGGTGTTGACGTAGGATTTGGTCATTTAAAGCTCCTTAGCATCTTCGTAATATGGCTCAAGGCCACCGTTATTTGTCAGTCGCGTAGGAGCGGAAAAAGGTTCAAAGGCAAGCGAGCATGATTTCGACCCCCCCCTGAACCGGCAAAAACCAAGGTTTTTGAGGCAGTTTTTGTTCGTTGAGGCAGGACGCCCCGCACAAAAAAGTGACAAACCAGCCAATACAGCGGGAATCGGAAGAATCGTTCCTATATATGCAAGAGGCAATGCAACAGGGGAACGCCACCCATGAATCTGACACCACCATCTTTTCCCATATTTCTGATTTCCGTGATTTTGGTTGCGTTGGTCGTAGCCGCCAAGTATTTCGGAATAAATGTTCCAGTGCTCTCACCCATCGTAAACAAGAGCATGTTCGAAGTGCTGCTTGTGGCTTATGGGCTGCTATTCGCGGGGGTCGTGTTGCGCAAGCTGTAATGACCGCATTCTGCTTGCGTCATCACAATCATCTCGCACATTCGTATATTTTTTTGACCGGACATAGCCTTCATTTCCGACCATTTTTGTGACATCAAACGGTGACAGAATCGAGTTCCTGCGCATAGTGTAACTCTTGAATCGGCTATAGGCGCCGCGAACGCGCGAGATCAATATTGATAATGAACGAAGATCCTCAGCGTAAATCAGCTCTTGAGCGCATTGTGGTTGACCGTCGCCAGTGGCTGCGAGTGACATTCGGTGCGGCTGTAGGGTTGGGGTTGTCCCCACTTATTTTTCCGGGCTTCGCGAGCGCTGAATCTTCGCGTTGGTGGGACAGCAAGCGTGAACTTTCGTTGCAGGAACGGCGAGCACGTCGCCAGGAATTCAGCAATTCAATGTCTGCGCGGCTGGGCCCGCAGTATGAAACCAATATCCCCTTCGTCAGCCAGCAATCCATCGATGGCTTGAGGCAGGCAATTGCCCGTTATCGAAGCATTGTTGCTGCAGGTGGCTGGAGGCCGTTTCCCGACGGTATGACGATTCGCCCCAACGAACGCGGCAATCATGTTACCGAATTGCGCAAACACTTGACGCTAACTGGCGACCTTCCGGCTCAGTCCAGGCAACCCCGTCGCCGTCGCGCCCGCGTCTTCGACGCCAGCTTGCAGGAAGCGGTTGCCCGTTTCCAGATTCGTCACGGTCTGCGGATCACCGGGTTCGTCGATACCCGGACCCGGCGGGCGCTCAATGTGCCTGCACAAGCGCGCCTTCGCCAGTTGGAGACCAATCTGGTTCGGCTTCAGGATCTGATGAAGATCAACTCGTCGAACAGATACGTTCTCGTCAACGTGCCGGCATACACATTGCAGGCGGTTCAGGGCGGCGTCCTGGGCATGCAAAGCAAGGTCGTTGTTGGCAAGCCGGCACGGGCGACGCCCAATGTCTCTGCTAAGATCAAGGAGCTGAATTTCTTCCCATATTGGCGAGTGCCGGACTCGATTGCGCATAAGGATCTCATTCCACAAATGCGCAGGGATCCGAGTTACTTCGTAAAGGAGAATTTCAGTGTGCTTCCGGGCTGGGGGGCGAAACCCATTCCGCTCGAGCAGATCGATTGGTCGTCACCAAAGGCATACAAGTACAAGTTCCGCCAGGACCCTGGGCACAACAATGCGCTGGGTGTCGTCCGGATCAATATGCCTAACAAGCATATCGTCTACCTGCACGATACGCCGCTCAAACAGCTCTTCAATCAGAACACACGGGCATTCAGCTCGGGCTGCGTGCGGGTCGAACGGGTTCTGGATCTGGCAGGGTGGCTGCTCGAAGGCACAAAGGACTGGTCTCCGATGCGCGTCAGCGTCACCGTGGGTCTGGGCAAGAGCGAGAGTGTGAAACTGAAGAAATCTGTGCCGGTCCATTTCGTTTATGTTACCGCCTGGTCCAGCGGTAATGGCATTGTTCATTTCCGACCCGACATTTATGGTCAGGACGGTTCAGCGAATTTGCGTGTTGCTGAAGCCGAGGACGCCCCGGTGGTGGGCACCGCTGCCATAACGCCATAACTTGCAAAAAACGAACTGTTCATCTGCATCTGTTCGCTTTCCCGGTGCGTAAATGATCGGGACAAGGCGAGGATTCGCCGACATTGAACGGCTCATATCTCTCGGGCCGGTCAGGAACTGCTTGGAGGATGCACCGGTGAACAGACGTCACGTGATTGTTTCATTTCTCAGTGCGGTGGCTCTGGCAATTGCCGCGGCTCCCGTTTCCGCTCAAGAGGTGTTGGGAAAGGGCGCGCTGTTTGGCCTATCGGGCCACAAATCAGCCGGCTCGGTGTCCATCGTCAAAACCACAGAGGGGATTGAGGTACGCCTCGGCGAAGACTTCAAATTCGATGGAGCCCCTGGACCATGGCTGGCCTTTGGCAAGGGCGGGAAGTTCGACCGGGCGACCCAGTTCTCAAAACTCAACGCCAATTCGGGGGCACAAACATACAAGGTGCCCGCACAGATAGACGCTTCCAAATATGATGAATTCTACTTGTGGTGCCGACCCTTCAACGTGCCGCTCGGTGTGGCCAAGCTGAAATAGTTCGCAGGCGGTCAGGACGCTGCAATTTTCGGTGTTCGCACTTGAATCTGACGCGCAGGCAGAAGATCGCGCACGGAATTTCCGAGATACACCCCATCCGCGCGCGCCAGATCGGAGAGCGTCAGGACTGCTTCAGACACCTTCCCTTGCGCTAGCATGTCAGCGCGGAATGTGCCGGGCAGCAATCCGCATGACAGGGTGGGTGTCAACAATTCACCATTGATGCGCGCGAAAACATTGGTGCGGCTGCCCTCCGTGACCTCACCCCGCTCGTTGAGGAATATGACCTCATCGGCGCCGAACCGGTCATGCATTGTCGCCCATTCACCATCATAGAGTTTTCGCTCAGTGGTCTTGTGATAGAGGAACACATCTGTGCTGTCGGTCGTATGTTCGGACACCACATAAGCCATCTCGGTTATAGCACTATCCGTTGGCAGCTTGGTGTCCGTAATCTCAATGTGTCCATCCCGGAACTGCAGCAGCCGAACGCGATACGGTCCGTCATCCAGCGTTTTCGCATGGTCCTCCAGTGCCCCCAGCACCTCATTCCGTGAAAATGGAAAACGAAAGTAAGCGGCTGACGCAGCCAGTCGATCGAGATGGCGATCAAGCAGCACATAGCTGTCCAGCGGTTCGTACAGCATGGTCTCGATGAGTTGAAAGTCTCGCACCGGTTCAGTCAGAAAACGCATTTTCAGAACGCATTCGTCGAATTCCGACTGGGCCTGAGAATCATGCACCACACCGCTGCCGATGCCGACTTCTCCCTGCCCGTTCGCAAACAGAGTAAGAGTGCGGATGGCCACGTTGAAGTTGGCTTTTCCATCAGGGGAAATCGCACCCACAGCGCCGGTATATATGCCGCGCGGCTCGGTTTCCAATTCGCGAATGATTTCGATCGCTCGAACTTTCGGCGCGCCGGTCACAGAGCCGGGTGGAAAGATATTTGTCAGGAGAGTGCCAATATCGCTTTCCTCGTTGAGCAGTGCCTCAATACCCGAGGTCATCTGATGAAGCGTCTCATAGGTTTCGACCGAGTAGAGATCGCTGACACGGACGCTTCCCATCTCGGCAATGCGCCCCAGATCATTGCGCATGAGATCCACAATCATGAGGTTCTCGGCGCGCGATTTTTCGTCTCTGGCGAGCCAGCGTGCAATTTCGTCGTCATCATCGGGCATCAGGCCGCGCGCAGCCGTTCCCTTCATCGGACGAGTCATCACATGCCTGCCATCGATTTTCAGGAATAACTCCGGTGAGGACGAGATAACGGTTAGGTCATCGTCCTGGATGAGGGCGGCATATGACACCGGCTGTTTGCGCCGCAAATCGCGGTAGAGTGCGACCGGATCGCCCTCAAATGTGAAGCGCCCCTTCAGGGTCAGGTTCAGCTGATAGATATCCCCGGCAGTAATATAGTCTTTAACTTTTGCAAAGCGACTGCCGTAGTCGCCGGCATCCATCGTGAGTTCAGGTTGTGAAAGTTGGTAGGAACCAGATTCACGCTCAGCGAGCACGGCCTCGATTTCACTCCCACGCAGTGTGCGCACTTCATCAAAGATCCCGAACCAGATAAGTGGCACCTGCCGCTCCTCGGGAATGAGGCCTTGAAAGCGGGGTTCCAGGACATAACCGAGCTCGTAGGACAAATAGCCGGCCAAGTGTGCGCCGCTCTGCAGAGCCGAAGTCATCGC
>DEIT01000086.1:4834-11703 GCA_002352635.1 Hyphomicrobiaceae bacterium UBA2767
TGCTCGCTCGACTGTGTTTGGCTTGTCAAATCCTTAGTATGATAGGGGTCGTCACACTCCAAGCGCTAAATTTAGGACGGCAACCGTACAAACCAAAGGAAGCAAAGAGTACTTGCCTTTGTTTGCCACAAAATCGATTCTGTTCTGCGGATAATGCGTTTGTCATTCGGCGGAAGACATGCCGCGGGATGCAGGCAGTCATTTGTATCTATATCGGAAAGGGTTCATCCTATGCGTCGTTTATTTGTACTCGCAGTTGCCTTGCTCTTTTTGGCCCCGCCCGCATTTGCGGCCGATTTCCTGGTCAAGAAACAAAGCCCCCACAGCGTTTCCAAGACATTGGACCGGCTCACCAAGGTCATGCAAAGTAAGGGCATCACCATCTTTGCCCGCGTCAATCATACTGCCGGTGCCACAAGTGTCGGTTTGGAGCTCAAACCAACTCAATTGTTGATCTTCGGAAATCCGAGGCTTGGCACGCCGTTGATGCAAGCCAACCGTGAAATTGGCATTGCTCTTCCACTCAAAGTGCTTGCCTGGGAGGATAAGGACGGCAAGGTTTGGCTTGCATATACCAAACCGGATGCCCTTAAGGCGCGCTACAATGTTTCCGGCAAGGATGAGGTCTTCAAGAAGATGACAGGCGCGCTCGACAAACTGACTGGCGCCGCTATCAAGGCGGAATAGCGTATCCGCAAGACTTGAGGACAAAACTTACGGATTGATTGCTCGATGGCTAGCGTTCGTACGTGGTCTGACCGGTTAATGGCGCTCTCCGCGTTTGAGAAAGCGGTTGTCGCCGTGTCGGTCGTGTTGGCCACATTCCTCGTGATTGATCCACTTGTGCTGGATGCAGTGCGCGGATTCCATCCGGGAGTTCGTAAGTTTTTCAAGTTTCTCACCGACCTCGGCCGTTCGAATTGGATTCTTATCCCGACTGGATTGGGCATCCTCATTCTCGGCTGGATGCGGGCAAGTGAAATGCGGTTGCGTCGTGCAGTGGTCTGTGGATATGCGGCGCAACTCCTCATCTTTCTGTTTGGGGCCGTGGCGCTTTCCGGGCTCACTTCGAGTCTGGTCAAGAATATTCTCGGACGCGCCCGCCCCAAATTGTTTGAGACGTTCGGATCGCTAGAGTTCCAACCGTTCACTTTTGACTCTGACTTCGCCTCATTCCCCTCCGGTCACGCAACCACCGCCGGGGCACTGGCAGGCGTGCTCGCCATTATCTGGCCGAAAGCGCGTGTGCCAATTGTCTGCGCCGCGCTGTGGATTGCAGCGACGCGTTTTCTCGTCGGCGCGCACTATTTTAGTGACGCGCTAGTCGGCTTTGCGTTCGGTATCGCTTTTGCCTATCTGCTTCGCGACCGGCTGGCGGTCAGGCGGTGGCTGTTCGAACGGGATCAGACGGGTACGGTTCGCTTGCGAGCCCGCAGGCTCCTGGATGCAGGTATGAAAGTTGTTGTTGGCAGAGGGAAAAAGGCTTTGCCCGGCACCGGTTTACGTACTGCTGGACCGCGACAATAGGCTTCACTTTCGTAGGTTGTCTCGATGTATGAATGCGCCGGTAGGGCGTGTTATAGGTTGCGCATAATTTTCCAGCGGAAGACCACACATCGGGGGGCGGCCGCGCTAGCGGCTTCCGTGAATTAAATGGATCTCGTAGGTAAGTATTCCATCGGCTGGCGGGCTCGTGACACGGGTTCGGACGGCGCAAAGACGCCATGCAGCACTTGGCGGCGGTTCATCGGTATCATCGGCTTTGTGTTGGGTGTGAGCCTCACCGGCTGGCTTGTGTGGGCCGGGCTGCTTGATGAGGCCGCAGCAACAAGGCTGCTCAACCGTTTCGATGCAATTCACGCTCTTCTGGGTGCAGGGCTCACTGCCGCGGCACTTTATGCAGCACTTAGTCTGGTTTCAGGTGTCGGGTCAGCCATCCTCGCTCTTGCCGAGGCCGCACCGCGGCTTGCTCTCGGTGGAGCAATGATGGGCGTACTGCCGTTCGCGCAGGCAGCGGACCCAGATGCTTCGAAACCCGTATCAGCGGGCACGACTGGTGCAGCTCTGCCGGAAATGCAGGTTGGCGTCTATATGGGTGCCAGCAAAGAGCCGCCCTCGGACGTCAGGCTGGTCGCACCGGACGGAACAGATCTTACGCTGAAGGACGTCGTATGGAGGACGGACTCTTTCAAGCCGTCTCCCTACTATGGCGGTCGGGGCATCGACTGGAGCCGGCATGTTCCCAACCTTGGGGCGATGGTGGATTTTACACATGCGAAGGCAACCGCAACCCGTTCGCAAACTGTCTCACAAGAAGGCAAGCGCAAGGGAGAGGTGATCCCTCCGCGCGAGGCTTTCAATGCGACATTTCGCAAGCTTGAATTCACCCACGGCCTCAATTTCCTGACCCTAAATGGTGTCTTCCGCGCGACGGGCCTGCACAGGCGCATAATTCCCTACGCCGGTGTCGGCATCGGAATCATGGTGCCGCATGTCGAAGCGTGGCGGGCCGGTCTGGAAAAAAAAGACGCGGTTCGCGAGGCCCAGATTACCGGATTCGCGATTCAGGCTCTTGGCGGCATCGAGTGGCGTATTTTCAAATCTGATCGACGGTCTGTTTTTACGGAGTACAAGGTTTCGCACACGACAAATGATGTGAAGCTCAAAGACGGTGGCGTCGTCTCCACCAAGATTTTGGTGCATCAGTTTATCCTCGGCGGATATTTCACACCTTGGCGCCAGGCCGCTGCCATCAACTAGGCCATGCAGCACACAGATCAGAAAAAGGGTTAGGAGAGACAGGTGAGCCAGTCAGTATCACAAGCCTTGCGCAATCGGTTTTTGCGTGCGCATGCGCCGCTGTTGAATGTCGGTCTTTCGCTGAGCGCTTTTTCGGCACTCGCGGCGACATTCGTTTTTACGCATCCGGATCTGTCACATGAACTGATGACACCACTCACCGCGATCCACGGATTGCTTGCAAGCGGAGTGGTGGCGGTTTCGGTCTATGCCGCAATGACCGGGTTGATATGGCCGGTTGCACAAGTGGTGGCAGGTTTGGAAGCAACCGCCAAGACGGCCGGTGCGCTGGGCATTGCAACCGTGTTACCGTTCGCGCAGGCCACGGATTCGGGAGGCGCCGGTGCGTCATCAGGTGCTGGTCAAGCGGTACGGGCGGCCCACGAAGTCCAGATCGGCGTCTATGGCGGTTACAACAACACACGACCCAGCACTGTGCATTTTATGCAGCCGGGCGGAACGGATTTGACGTTCACCGATATGATGTGGAAGGGGGAGTCCTTCAAGACGGAACCTTATTGGGGTGCACGCGGAGTTTACTGGAACGCCAAGCTGCGCGGGATCGGTTTCATGTTCGATTACACCCACGCAAAGGCAACTGCGATCAAGACACAGGAGCTCACCCAGTCGGGGACACGTGATGGCAAGACCGTTCCGGCCAAAGAGCCGTTCGATGCCACATTCCGCAAGCTGGAGTTTACCCACGGCCTCAATTTCTTCACGCTTAATGCGCTCTTCAGGGCAGGTGGACCGGATAAGCGTTTCGCACCCTATGCCGGTATTGGCATAGGCCTTTCCGTCCCGCACGTGGATACAAACCGTTCAGGCGCGCCGCAAAAAGCCCGGACCTACGAACACCAGATCACCGGTCTGGCCTTTCAGGCGCTTGGTGGCCTTGAGTGGCGATTTTTGCGATCCGAGCGTGCATCGGCCTTTGCCGAATACAAGCTAAATTACACGTCAAACCGCGGGATATTGAATGGCGGTGGAAGCGTGGAAACCGATCTGTGGACCCATCAGATACCGATCGGATTTTACTATAATCACATGATTGGCGTGAAATAGGCCTGACACGCTTTGCAGGTAGGCGATTGCGGGCGGGAAAGTAGCACGCGGGTCATTGACGGGCGGCTGCGCATGTCTTAGGAGTACGGCCTCTTGTGACAGTCCGGTGACGCGGAGTGGAGCAGTATCGTCCGCGCTTCCCACGGCAAGTAAAATCTGGCAAGGATGCACAGACGACAAGATGACTGCCGGACATAATGCCGGCGGAAAGAAATTGGCGCGGGGTGGAGCAGTCCGGTAGCTCGTCAGGCTCATAACCTGAAGGTCGCAGGTTCAAATCCTGCCCCCGCAACCATCTTAATTTGCTCTGCATGAGCCCGACCATTTTGGTCGGGTTTTCTGCCTTCCCGGCATAGGTTTAGAATGCCTGCGAGTTCACCGCGCAGCTCGATGGAAAGTCCGTTTGCATCGGGGATAACCCGCACTTCGTCGATCATCGAACGGATGGTTTCGAAGGTCTTGTCCCGGCATTCGGGGTCTAGGAGTAAGAGTGTCAACTCGCTGATCTTCCGACGATACAATTCCGCCATGTTGGGATGGAGCAGTAGTGGGGGATCGTCGGGAACTTGGGCCAGTTCCTCTTTAATGGTCTTATTGCGCTCTTCCAGTTCCCTGATCTTGGCGTTCAACGCCAGCGCGTCAGCACCATCGGCGATGGCGGTTACCAGATAGTCGATCTGGGTTTGAATGCGTGTCAGCTGTGTTTTTTTCGTATCGGTCTCGGCCGATTTTGTCATGCGGAGGCGATTGAGTTCGTTGGTGAACTCCTCGACAAAGGATTTAAACAGATCGGGGTCCATCAACTGGTCCTTCAGACCGTCCAGAATGATGGTTTCCAGCTTCTCGCTACGGATATTCAGCCTATTGGTGCAGGTGCCCTTGTTTCGGGCAGTTGCGCAGCCAAACAGATTCGCGCTGATCTTGGTATAGCTGCCACCGCAGGCAGCACATTTCATGAGACCGGAGAGCAGATATTTGGGCCTGGTGCGTTCCCAGAAGGGGCGATCTGACTTCAAGTCGGGACGCGTGTTCTTCTTGACAGAATTCTGCCGTGCCTTGACCTGTTCCCAGAGGTTGTCAGGAACGATGCGAAGGTCGGGAACTTGGTGAACGATCCACTCTTCCTCAGGATTGAGACGAGAAATCCGTTTGCCGGTGTTGGGGTCCTTGACATAATGCAGCCGGTTCCAGACCAGACGACCGATATAAAGTTCGTTGTTGAGAATGCCGGTACCGCGGGCGCGATTTCCATTTATCGTGCTGGCGCTCCAGCCCTTGCTCGTTGGGCCGGGGATGTCCTCCGCATTAAGGAGGAAGGCGATTTTCCGTGGAGATTTGCCTGAAGCGTACTCCTCGAATATGCGCACGACGATGCTGGCCCGGCCTGAGTTTATGCGGCGCAGACCGCGCTCTATGTCCAATCGGCTCCTGGGCTGATGGATGACGTCGTAACCATAACTGTTGCCACCGCCGGACTTGCCCTGGCGGATCCGCCCCTCAAGGCCGCGCCGCGTCTTGTCTGCCAGATCCTTGAGGAACAGGGCGTTCATTGTACCCTTGAGCCCGACGTGGAGCTCGTTGATCTCGCCTTCCGACAGGGTGATCAATGTGACGCTGGCGAAGGTGAGCTGCTTGTAGAGGCCAGCAATGTCTTCCTGGTCGCGGGAGAGGCGATCGAGCGCTTCGGCAACGAGCACATCGAAGCGGTTTGCGCGAACATCTTCGAGCAATCTCTGGTAGCCAGGCCTGAGTATTGTTGCCCCGCTTATGGCGCGATCGGCATAAACCTCCCCAACGCTCCAACCTTCCCGTTCGATGCGAGCCCGGCACAGGCGAACCTGATCCTCGATCGAGGCATCCTTCTGATTGTCTGAGGAGTATCGGGCATAGATGGTTGCACGCATGGGAGTCACTCCTTGTGTCGTTTTCGTTTGATCGCCAAGTCACTCCGCACAGTCTTGATGGTCGAGTTAAAACGGTGACTTGCTTCGACCGACCGAGCGAGGGTGTAATGCTTTTCACTCACCTCCGGGCCGGTGTGTTGTAACACGCCGGGAATCAGGCTCACCAATTCTGGCGCATCCATCGCCACGAACGTGGCCGCCGATCGCCTGATGTCATGGAGGCTCACCGGCTTTCCCAATCGCCTTTCTGTATGGCGGCGAACGATATTGTAAATCTGACCTCCGGTGAGCGGGCACCCCTTGTTCGAGGCCCACAGGCCGTCATGGCTAGAAAACGCGGGGAACGCGGGACGCATTTCATCGAGATAACGCTGCAGGCAGGAAGCAATGTCTTGGGGGGCACGGAAGCGTTCTGACCGGCCTGATTTCGCATCTTCCCCATAAAGCACCAGGGTCATGCCGTCCTCATCAGATTTCACGTGGCGGCTGATTGTGAGTGACGCGATAGCCCGCCTGCGTATTGGCCATAGGCTCAGGAGCGCCAGGATAAGACCGTCACGATACGCCGTCTCTCGAGCGCGCCGCGCGTAGTCATGGAGGTCGGCCGCTTCCACCATGAGCTCATGACCAAGGTCGAGGACCTGTGCGTTCGGGACAAGGCGGCAGAAGCGGTCTTCAGGCGTGCTCAATGCTGCAAGCCGAGAGGCGATTGATTTCAGCCAGCACCAGTCCGTTGAGGGCTCAATCAGCTTCGCGGCATAATGCAGGTTGTTTATGTAGTGCGCGACCGTGGTTGCACGCACCTCGGCTTCGAGGTGCTTTGCAAAGGCCCTCATGTGCGCTTGGGTGATCCGTTCCCCAGGCCTCAGGCGAAGATCATCTTGATGGTACCGATGAAGATAACCGAGCCAGCGCCGGTAGGCGGTCGTGATCATGCGACGCGTTCCCTCAGCTAGATGCGCGCCGGGCCCGCAGGTTTCATCGAAGATGTCTCCAGGCGCAAGAGCAAGGTCGAAGGCGCGTTTGTCTGCGGCAGGCCACAAAGCCATGGGAAGATGCTTGGCAGTTGGCATGATATAACCTCCTAGGCCTTCTTCTTCC
>DEIT01000086.1:11751-16817 GCA_002352635.1 Hyphomicrobiaceae bacterium UBA2767
TCGAGACCCCGGCGTACATCAGCGTTGTCTTGGCGCTGCTATGACCGAGCAGATCGGTCACCGTCCTGAAGTCCTCCGGGTGCGCCTCCAGATAGAGCTTTGCCGCCAGATGACGAAACTGGTGCGGTGTCATATGAATGCCGACGTGGGTCTCGATCCTTTTGATGATCTGTGAGGTAAAGGTTTTCTGATCCTTCAATACGCCCTTGACGTTCACGAACAGATCGCCATTGGGGTCGGCGCCAAGACGGGTGAGAATCTCACGCCTGTACCAACGGATACGCCGGACAGCATCTTCCGGCAGCGCGAACGTCAGATCACGCCGCTTGGTCTTGGTTTCTGCCGCCGGAATGTGAAGCATGACGCGTCCGCGTTTCCCGTCCGGTTCCACAAAGTGTCGGCGCCAGTTCAACCGTGTGAGATTCTTCGGGCGCAGCGGCGCAATGAGGGCAATATCGACCGCGATGGCCACCTGAGCATCGACGAAGACCATTCCAACGTTGTCCAGGTTCGATTGAACCTCGCACAACAAATCCTCCGACAAATAAAAGAGCTTTGCTCGTGTGGTTTCGGAGTCAAACTTCTGCAAGAGGGCCTTGTTTTTTTCCGTCAGGTCGAACGGGACGGCGGGGAGTTTGGCGGCGATCGCGGTGAGGCGGCCAATCTGATCGGTCTCAACACCAACATGGTACTTTGCAACCTGGCTTAGGGTTTTGGCCACGCCGTGCGCAAAGGCGCTTGGGCGTCCTTCCGCTCGGTCGTGGTAGTGACGCAGAACGGCTTTAAAGGCACCCGGCTCGACGAGGTTCGAAAGCGATCTGATCCTATCCACCGGCGTGCCGGACTGCACGAGAATGGATGCAGCCAAACGGATATGCGCGCGTTGCAGTTCAGTCGTACTTTCCGCCAACGGACGCCGCGGTGCATTGGGACGATCATCGAAAGGGTCGGGGGTTTTGCGGGCCGCAAGGTAGCTCGACACATCGCGTCGGAAGTCCTCATGCAGCTCATCCCAGGTCAGGTGTTCGGAGGGCACGCGGAAGGAGAGTGGTGAGAGCTCAAATCCAGGCCAGTCCGCGGTTTCTCTCGCCGCCTCGTTCCAGATGTTGGGCACCCGGCGCACGATATCGCGTGGGCGAGGGCACAGGGTCCTGGACTCAAGCCATGCCAGGAACTGCAAAACATGCTCATCTCTCACTGCGCAAGGGAGGATATCATTTACCGCACACCAATTGGCAAAGGCCGCGAGGCCGCACGCCTGGCGCTTATCGTGGGAGATGGATTTCAGCAGGCGGCGCCACTGAGAATGTTTTAGTGCAACCCCCCGCGGCATCGGATCAACGAACCCCGCACACTCAAGGGCCCCAATAAAGAGGCTCTTCAAATTGGCAAAAGTCTTGGCCGAGATGCCATGGGCTGCAGGCAGGACCATTGCCAAACGCTGACGCAGAAAGTTCACATCTACCGGAACGGACTGCGGCGCACAGCCGATCATCGCGCCGATACGCCTGATGGCAGAGATCATGTCGCGCCGGCGCGTGACGGACATGTCCAGTTGCTCAACCAAACACGTCACGTCGAGCAGCGTTACCGGGGAGGGGATATGTTGGTTCATCTGATTTCTCCTAGTCTAATTGTTTATACTATGTCAAAACATGACAAACAATGACTTTCAGGAATACTATCACAGAATAAATGGAACGAATACACTAATAAAGCTTTCCCGATACACGTATAGCTAACTGAAATAGAGAGGTTTCATGTCTCGTTGTATTCGGAGTTATCGGGGAGCGGTTTGTCCGCGTTCAGAAGTTTCCCAAGGTCCTCTAAAGCGACCAGTCGCGACCCGCCGATCTTCACCGAAGGAACTTCACCCGATGCGATCCAGCGCCGCACTGAGCGCTCCGAGACACCCAGGTGCCGCGCGATTTCAGGCGCGCGCAGATATTCAGCGCGGACGCTCATGAAGGCGTCTCCTTGGACACATCCGCGTTGTCGGAACGAACCGGCCATGCCTGACCTTCAGCCCACTCCCGTGCGGCTTGTCGGGCGAGAAGGCGGACAAGTTTGCTCAATTCGGCAGGGTATGGCGTGGCGGTAGTGCGGGTATTTCGGTCACGGCTTTCCATCTCCGCCCGAATATGACGCACCGGGCGGACTTGGCTCGCATGGCCAAATCGTTGTCAGTTTTGTCAGGGAGTGTTTCGGAGGATCGTTCGGACCCGGCTGCGCCAGGCATCCTCGTCATATTCGATATCAAGCGGAATCGCTGCAGCCTGAAGGAATCGAATTAAAGGTCCACCTGCGAGTCCTTCATTTGAGTGTCCCGGACCACCAACCGAAGTTGCGGGTTCTTTACCAGTTATGTCCCTATACGTTTCGAGCATGTCACCAATCCATCGGTTCACTGCCGTATTGCCTTGGTGTTCTTTCGATACGGTCAACTCACCAAGATCTTCGATATCTTTCGCAGCTGCCTTCGCCGTCCGTTCAAGCCTCTTCGCGGCCTCGGCCGCGTCAAGTGCTTTGACGAACAAGCCGATTCTGGACGTTGCGTCCGTGATGCTTTCCACGGATTGGTTGTCAACTGATGCCAGAGCATCGATGATGTCGATATTCCCTGGGCCATCTGGTGCGTCAGTTGGATCGCGTATTTCAAGGTGCTTGAGGAGCCTCCGTGCTGCCCCGGCGATCTGGTTCAGCTTCTTGCGGCCGGCACTGGGGACCACACCCTTCGGGGAGACCCTGTTGATTTCGTACCAATGTGAGGCGAGCTCAAATTTGAATCGATGCTCAATCACGCGTGATACGTCAAAGTCGTCTCTAATCGCCTTGGCGATGAGCGCGCAACGTTCATCGTCGTAAATCGGTAGGGGAGTCGAACGCGGACGCGGCACTTGCATTTGGGCGCCTTCCGAATCAATACGACGTCACCTTGCAGTATATTCGATTAGGAGATTTTCACTCGACCCTCGGGTTCATAAACGTATTATCTCCAGAAAGTATTTCTGCCAGACTGGACTCAATTCGACATGAATGTGGGCGTGATCATGTTTTTCAGCACATATCGAGTTGCGCCGCCGAACAGATACTCGCGCAGCCTTGAGTGGCCATAGCAGCCCATAACCAGCAAATCACCATCTTGGTCGGATGTGTAGGTAAGCAGCGCCTCACCCGCGGACTCATCACCTGACTTGAGCATCACAACTTCGGCATTGACGCCATGGCGGGCGAGTGATTTCGCGAACTCACTGCCATTGTTCGGGATGTTTTTGGCATCTCCGCTCTCGCCAACGGTGATAATTTTTACCGCGTCTGCCTGCTTTAGGAATGGCAGCGCATCGAATGCAGCTCGCGCAGCTTCCCGTGAGCCATCCCACCCGATAACGACCAGGCCAAAGATCGCTCCGAATTTACCTTGCTGCGGGACGATCAGAACCGGCCGACCGGCACCAAGTATGATATCCGCCGCCAGCTCTCCCACACGCTGCTCGCTTTGCGTTTGGCCTATAATGACAAGATCAGCACAGCGTGCCTGTTCGGTGATGGCATGAAGAAGACTAACGTCACTAAAGGGTTCTTTATATTCGCGCCACTCAGAAGGAACACTGATGCTTTTCACAGAGTCTGCGAATCCGGCTGCGATGGCCTTCGCATCCTCGAGCATCAAATCGACGTATTGTTGAGCGACTTTGGGCGGTACTTGCGCACTAATGGTTGTGGTCATTGGCACAGCAGATGCGACATGGAAGCCGCTCAGATGTGCTTCAAATGACTCTGCAAGGGGGATAGCTACGCCCATCATGCTTTCGACATTTTCTCGTCGCGCCAAGTAAACCGCAATCGTCTTGTAAGACATGCTGAACCCTACTTGTTAACTTTGCGAAGTCTGCTTGTAGCAGTAGTTCCAAGAAATCCATGCGTCCTTGATCTCCGTCAACGTCATATAGATCACCAAGTGCGCAAACGTGTCAGACTCGAATCGCAGGCAACGACGATGAAACCGATCAAGGGTGCCGGCGTGCTATTCCAGCATAGGGTGCCCAAACCTTCCAGTAAGCACTGCCTCGAGTATGCGCCTTCGCTCCCGCACGCTGTCTTACGGCCCCAGCATTGCTATTTGTGCAAGCATCAGGCCGGTCAGCTTCGCAAATGCGAGTCAATCGGACGGCTTGAGCAGCACCAGTTTATGACTGCTTCGGGTCATAAGCGGACTCTAATTGGTTCGGTGTGGAACGTCCGCTAAGTGCCANNNTGGTGATCTGCCTTACCAATGAAGCTGATACTCAATGACACTTCAGCTGTATGAGTCTGGTCGCGATTTTGGCCTAGATTAACGGACCAATATCTTGATACGGGTCAAACGGCTCTCTTGGAAAAAGGTCTATATTCTGTCTGCTGGTGTGAAGGAGTATGCGGCAATGAATAAGTCGACTCGCCCACCCAAATCCCAGCCGGACATTGAGACAGTGCTTGGCTTGGACAAGTCCAAGAAGCCGACGTTGTTCCGGAGATGGCGGCCCCAGATTATTGCTGGAGCGCTAATTGTAATAGTCGCTGGCCTTCTTTCCGTGTGGGGCTCAGTCAGCTCGAAAAACACTGTCCAGTTCATAACTGAACCTGCCAGCCGTGGTGACCTAATCGTTATTGTGACTGCAACGGGCACGGTTCAGCCAACGAACGAGGTCGATGTTTCGAGCGAACTATCCGGGATTATTCGCAAGGTCCTGGTCGACTACAATAGCAAGGTGAAAGTCGGCGAGGTGCTCGCTGAACTTGATACCGATAAGATGAAGGCGAGCGCTGATAGTGCTCGGGCCAAGCTTGCCGCGGCAAAAGCGAGGATCAAGGACGCCGAGGCGACAGTCGTTGAAAAGCAGCTCGAATATGAGCGCAAACGCACACTGGTCGACAGACAGGTCGGCTCCGCACATGACCTGGAAGCGGCCAAGGCCGCCTATGAACGGTCCATTGCAACCGTTGAAAGCACGAAGGCAGATGTCGCTGCCGCTGCCGCGGATCTGAAATTGAGCGAAACCAATTTGGCGAAGACCTGCATTTGTTCA
>DEIT01000086.1:16863-19072 GCA_002352635.1 Hyphomicrobiaceae bacterium UBA2767
CCGGTGCTGTTCACCATTGCCGAGGATCTCGCCAAGATGGAGGTCCAGGTCGATGTCGATGAAGCCGATGTGGGGAAGGTCAAAGAAGGGCAGAACGCGACCTTCACGGTCGATGCGTATCCCGATAGAAGATTTTCCGCCGAGATCAGGGAGTTGCGGTTTGGCTCTGAAATTGTGCAGGGAGTTGTCACCTACAAGGCAGTCTTAGTCACAGAGAATACCGAGTTGCTGCTCCGACCGGGCATGACGGCAACAGCTGAGATCACGGTTGAGGAGGTCAAAGAAGCTCTGAGCGTGCCGAATGCGGCATTGCGCTTCTCCCCGCCGGCCACTGATACGGCAGCGGACAACAGAAACTTCCTGCAAAAATTGATATCTTTCCGGCCGCGACTACGCCCACCAAGCGCGCAAACGACATCCGGAGCGGATCGGAAGATCTGGGTGCTTGTTGAGGGAGAGCCACAGGATGTTGCCGTGACAATAGGGGTAACTGACGGCAGGAGAACCCAGATCGTCAAGGGCAACGTGGAGCCGGGGCAATCCGTGATCGTCGATACCGCGGCAGTCAAGAGGTAGGAGGCCACGCCGATGCGGAAGGCAAATCCTCCGCCGCCCGCGCTCATTGAATTGAAGGGCGTCACCAAGATTTATGGAACGGGAGCAGCGGAAGTGCGCGCTCTTGACGGTGTTGATCTGCGCATTGACGAAGGCGAGTTTGTCGCGATCATGGGACCCTCCGGCTCTGGCAAGTCAACGGCGATGAACATGATCGGTTGCCTGGATCAGCCGACAAACGGTCAGTATCTGTTCAAAGGCGTGGAAGTGGGCAGTCTGTTGCGCACTCAGCGCGCTCTGCTGCGGCGCCATTTTCTTGGTTTCGTGTTCCAGGGGTTCAATCTTCTGCCCCGTACCTCTGCAATCGAGAATGTTGAATTGCCGCTGATCTATCGCGGCATGGGTGTCAAGGAACGCCGCGCTCTTGCAATAAAAGCACTTGATAGAGTGGGGCTTAAGGAGCGCGCGCGTCATACCCCCAGCGAATTATCCGGCGGTCAACAGCAACGTGTCGCCATTGCCCGGGCCATCGTCACCGAACCGGATGTTGTGCTTGCCGATGAGCCAACCGGGAATGTCGATACAAAGACAAGCTGCGAGATTATGGAACTGCTGACCAGCCTGAACCGTGACCAGGACATCACCGTCATCATGGTCACCCACGCATCGGATATGGCAGCGTATGCCGATCGGCTGGTGCGCTTCGTCGATGGAAAGATCGAAAACGACGCGCGCAACAAGGAAGCTGCTTGATGTTCTTTGAGACGTTCAAGCTTGCTATTCATGCGATCCGGCGCAACGCCCTGCGTTCCTTTCTGACATTGCTCGGCATTGTCATCGGCGTTGGCGCAGTTATTGCCATGGTGACCATAGGCAACGGCACGACGGCCAAGGTCGAAGCCGATATGGCCAAGCTCGGCAGCAATTTGCTGTTCGTCCGCCCAGGTCAATTTGGCCCCGGTCGCTCAAGCGCCAGCGCCAAGCCGTTTAACGCGCGCAATCTCATTGAATTGCGCAGCCAATTGCGAGGTGTTCGGGCCGTAGCACCTGTTGCTCGGAATTCCGTGACTGTGGTTTATGGCTCGGAAAGCCGGACCGTTAGCATAACCGGGACCGACAACAACTATTTCATCACCCAGGACTGGCCCTTGATAGCTGGGCGTCAGTTCCTTGATGGAGAACTGCGCGGTGGCAGAGCCGTCTGTATCATCGGCGAGACCGTGAGAGATGAACTATTCGGGTCAGCGCCGTCACTCGGTCGCCGTATCAGAGTAAACAAGGTTTCTTGCGAGGTGATCGGGCTTTTGGAGGTAAAAGGGCAGTCGAGTTTTGGCACTGATCAGGACGATATCGTCCTGATGCCGTTGCGGACATATCATCGCCGTATCGCGGGCAACACCGATATCGGTATCATATATGTCTCGGCGATGGGCGAAGTCGAAACCGCAAAGGTGCAGGCTGACGTTGAGCGACTCTTGCGGGAGCACCGAAAGATTACTGCGGGTGAAGATGATGATTTTGCTGTTGCCGACATGAAGCAGATCGCGGCGACTCAGACCGCAACAACTACCATTCTCACAGTATTGCTCGGCGCCGTGGCCGGTGTCAGCCTCCTGGTCGGCGGAATCGGCATCATGAATATCATGCTGGTCTC
>DEIT01000010.1 GCA_002352635.1 Hyphomicrobiaceae bacterium UBA2767
GTTGCGACGGGTGTCTTGATCTTCATGTCCCCGTCGGGCGCGATCTTGCCTGCCGCAAAGACGAATGTTCCCTCGACCAGGCTGAAGAGCATGGAGTTGTCGGAGCCGTTTGGCTCGTAAACCAGACTGTTCAGCACCATCCGTGCGTTGGAGGAGAGGGAGAACAGCGTGCCGTCGACAAAGCTGATACCAAGCTTGCTGCCGGGGCCTGTCATGACCACGTCGCCCTGGAAGACCGGATCGCCGACTTTCAGGGTTTCGGTAATGCCGTTTGCCCGGACAACCGATCCACCGCCTTCCAGCGTCTGGACCTTGCCGATGGCTTCGGCACCCTGGTTCGCGCCACCGGCCTGAGCGTACTGCCCGGGAAATTGTGGTCCCGCCAGCGATGTGACGACATCTCCCGTAAGAACGGCACCTTGCGGTGAAACGAGAGAGGGGGGGAAGTCGGAGTCAAAATAACCGGTAACGACCAGTTTTGCGCCGTCAGACCCCGTCATTATCAGATCGCTGCCCGCGCGCGAAAACTCGCCTGTAAACAGCAGGTTTGCGTCGGACACGGCGACATTCGTCCCCAATGCCTCCACGACCTCATACGATTGTAGAGAGCCTGTTTCTGTGCGTAGTGCCACGCGCGCGTTCCTGCCTAGAGATCCTGGAGCCTACACTAATCTTAGAGACCCCATCCTATCAAGCATTTGTGAGGCGATTCGATGGCATTCTGTAGACATGATTAGCGCCAGAAACCCGGTTTGATACAGAGACTTATAGTATCTATAACTTTGCGACCATGTAGCCGACTCTTGGAAAGTGCACGCAAACTCTGCCGACGCGATCATCACTGCGCAAGATGGCGATGCTCTCGCGCGATACTGCGTGTACGATTCCGGAGACCATAGGGTCGCCGCCATCACCTTCGGGCACAACATTGACGCTCATGCCAGGCTCGAGATGCTGGGGATCACGCGAGTCGCTTGTTTCGGGCGTTTGAGGCTCTGAATTCTTTGCAATTTCAAGAGCTTCTCCTGAAGGCATATCCGTTGACTGCCCGTGACCAATGGCTTTCATTCGGGCTTCCCATGCTTCAAGCGCAGGAAATTCGGACATGAAGTCAGCGCTACCCTCCCAGCGCCCGCGCAGGAACCACACCAGGTGGTAAACGAGGATGTCAGGCAAGCCCGGCTCGACCAGGAGGAAGTCACGGCCATAGGAAAGCCGCTCGTTGACCCAGCCAAATTGGGCCCTGAGTTGCGCAACGGTATGCGGCAAAGAATCTTTTACTGCCTGCATGTCGCAATCAGGCCCGAAATACAGCCGCGCACGGTCCTCTAGCAGATCTTGCGGCATTTCATCGGCCGCATATCCCAGGACAACGCGCACAACTTGGTCGAACAGGGTAAAATCAGTCCAGCGGCTCAACGCCCATGGCATGCCTTGTCCACCGCCGGGTGCAAAGGTCGGTTCAGGATGGCGACGATCGATTTCGCGCAGAATGCACTGGCTGTCGCAGTAGATATCGGCGCCGATCTGCATCACCGGCGTGCGGCGATATCCGCCTGTGAGCGGCATCAGGTCGGGTTTGGGCGGCATGCGGGGAATCTCCACCGAGCGCCAGTCGAGTTTCTTGACGCCCAGGCCAACACGAACTTTTTCCGCAACCGGCGATTGGGGATAGTGATGCAGGATGATTTCAGTCATTTGGATAGGACCTTTTACCAGGGTAATTCGTCGCCCTCATAGTTCCAGAACGTACCGGTTGTCTCGAGTGTCAGAGCATCAATGAGGGGTATCAGGCCACGCGCGGACTCGTCTGTCTTGACCGGTCCTGAATGGTCATTGATATCAGTGGCTACATGGCCTGGATGGAGCAGAATGACCGCGATGCCTTTTTCCTTCAGGTCGATGGCAAGGTTGGAACCAACCATATTCACCGCGGTTTTCGATATGCGATAGGCATAGGAGCCACCGGCGTTCTGGGCGAGAGAACCCATACGGCTTGAAAGAATTGCAACCTTCCCGCCGCCTGTCATGCAGGGCAACAGCGCTTTGGTCACGCGGAGCGGCCCCAGCGTATTAATCTCGAACTGGCGTCGAATTGCGTCCCAGTCGAGATCATGAAGCCCTTCGCGGGTGAGGATGCCGGCATTGTTTATCAGGACATCAATTGTCCGCCCCTCGAGCGATTGTGCCAGACGGGCAACCGCATCATCATCGCCTACATCGACACCTTCAATCACTTCGACGTTGAGTTTTGACAGATCGTCAGATGTCTTGCGGACCGTCGCGATCACCTCATCGCCGCGATCCGCAAGTTGGCGGGTCAGCTCAAGGCCGATCCCCTTGTTCGCGCCGGTGATGACAATTCGCGCCATCATTTCTCTCCCTATGTGGTTTGGTTCTCGTGTCTTGCTTGCTCACGCGACGCAAACGCGCTGTGGGCGGTCTGTGTTTGCCGCCTATACCACCGCTATATCAAGCGTACCGACGCCCTGAACTTCTCCATGAAGTCTGTCACCTTTGGTGACGGGTCCCACGCCTGCCGGCGTTCCCGTCAGTATCACGTCACCGGGAACAAGGACGAAAAGACCCGACAGATAAGAAATCATTTCAGGAATTTTCCAGATCATCTGATTGAGGTCGCCGTCCTGCTTGCGATCGCCGTTCACCTCAAGCCAGATGGCACCCGATGCCGGGTGGCCGATTTCGGAGGCCCTTACGATCTCGCTGCAGGGCGCGGAGTGTTCAAACGCTTTGCCGACCTCCCAGGGTCGGCGGAGGTCTTTTGCCACGCCCTGCAGGTCACGGCGTGTCATGTCCAGTGCAACGGCGTAGCCGTAGACGTGGCTGAGGGCGTCGTCGACGGGGATGTTCGTTCCACCGCTGCCAAGCACTGCCACCATCTCAAATTCAAAATGCACATCGCTTGAGGCCGAAGGGTAGGGGAAGTCCTCGCCAACGAGAAGGTTGTCGGGGTTCTTCTGGAAAAAGAAGGGTGGCTCCTTGTCGGGATCATGCCCCATCTCGATGGCGTGGTCGGCATAATTGCGACCCACACAATAGACGCGGTGGACGGGAAAGATGTCCGATGTGCCTCTCACAGGCAGCGT
>DEIT01000036.1:0-7166 GCA_002352635.1 Hyphomicrobiaceae bacterium UBA2767
TCGCGCGCCACCGCATAGACGTGGGTGCCGTAGGCGCCGCTCTGACTGATGATGGCGAGTGGCCCCCCGTCCGGATATCCGGCATCGCCGGAACTTGAGAAAGTTGCAAAGAAACGACTGCGGAAACTGAGCACTCCAAGGCAATTGGGGCCCAGGATCCGCAGGCCCGTGCGTTTTGATATGTCGCTGAGGATTGCCTGCATCGCGGCGCCCTCTCCGCCCATTTCGGCAAAACCGGAACTGAAGACGATTGCGGACCTGATGCCTTTCGCTGCGCATTCCTCAAGCGCTTCGATCACAATCCCGGCCGGCACCGCAATGATCGCGCAGTCAACGGGCTGTGGAAGATCAGATACTGTCGGATAAACGGTCTGGCCCTGAACCGTGTCGTAGTTGGGATTGACCGGAAAGATTGGCCCCTCAAATCCTTCGTTCAGCATATAACGCAGTGGCCGCCCGCCAATCCGCGATGGGTTGTCCGACGCCCCGACAATCGCCACGGAACGTGGCTCCAGCAGATATCTCAACCGCTCCGTGTGATCCGGAGCTTCCTCATCACGCGTCACACAATCCCCCAAGCACATCGCTCGCCGTCCGGCAAAGGCTGTTCACTTTACACCCTGGGCGATAAGACTAAAACGCAAGTCGTGCCGCTAACGAACGCGTGGCGAGATTTTTTCGATGGGGGATAGATGCCGTTTCACAAGAGCTTTGACCTTTCAGGCAAGGTTGCAATCGTAACCGGGTCGACCAAAGGCATCGGCAGGGCCATTGCCGAGTGCCTGGCGGAAGCCGGCGCAAAGGTTGTCGTTTCCAGCCGTAAGGAAGACAAGTGCGCCGAAGTCGCCGATGCGATCAGGACGGCGGGAGGAAAAGCACTCGCTGTCCCCTGCAATATATCCCACCACGATCAACTCAAGTCTCTCGTCGATACCACGCTCGACAATTGGGGCCGCATCGATGTGCTGGTCTGTAATGCAGCCGTGAACCCCTATTACGGTCCGCTTGCAGAAATTACCGAGGAAGCATACGACAAGATCATGGACACCAATGTGAAGAGCAATCTCTGGCTCTGCAACATGGTGTTGCCGCAAATGGCGGAACGCAAGGACGGTGCCATCGTCATTGTCTCCAGCATCGGCGGACTGAAGGGAAACAACATGCTTGGCGCATACGGACTGTCCAAGGCCGCCGACATGCAACTGGCCCGCAACCTTGCAGCGGAATGGGGTCACGCAAACATCCGCGCCAACTGCATTGCGCCAGGATTGATCCGCACCGATTTCGCTCGCGCGCTGTGGGAAAACCCTGATGCGGTCAAAAGGGCGATCGCGTCCTATCCGATCGGGCGGCTTGGCGAACCTGAAGACATCGCCGGCACTGCCTTGCTGCTTGCGTCGGATGCCGGAAGTTTCATCACCGGGCAGACAATAGTCGTTGACGGCGGCAATACGATTGGCAGCGGGCGTTACAGCTGAACCACGCCGAGCGCTAAAGCTTTGCCAGTGAGCGAGCCTTGTCCACCAGACCGGCAATGCGCTCGCCGAAGACCGCAAAGCGCTGATCCTGGGTCTGCCCTCTCAGATAGCGGATGTAGATCTGCTGCAGGATCACCGCGATCTTGAAGGTGCCAAACAGATGGTACCAGTCCGCATGAGTGCAATCGAAGCCTGTTGCGGTCGCATAACGCTGAACCACGTCATCTCGCGTCGGGAAGCCTTCGTTCCATGTCGGCATTGAAGCGCCCTTGATCCAGGCAGGGTCATCACCCGCCTCTCCCCAGAAGGCGAGCGTGTATCCAAGATCCGCCAGCGGGTCGCCGCGCGTGCACATATCCCAGTCAAGCACAGCGACGGCACGCCCCGGGTCGTCGGCCGCAACGAGCATATTGTCGAGTTTGAAGTCATTATGGAGCAGCGACACGTGAAGGCTCTCAGGCAACCCGCGTTCCAGAAACGAGATAATGCCGCGCATGGCGTCAGGCGCATCGTCGTCCCTGGCCGCGTCCCAACGTTTAGCCCAACCGGATAATTGGCGATCCAGAAACCCGTCCGGTCGTCCGAGGTTGCCAAGGCCGGCTTGGTTCGGGTCAGCCTTATGAAGCGCGGCCAGCACATCGATGATCATGTTGCCGACACCCGCATTCAACTCGGGCGTCCAGTCGATACCGTCCGGCAGTTCAGTTCGAATGGCGATACCATGGCGGCGTTCCATGACGTGAAAATCCGCGCCGATGATCGAGTGATCATCACACAGGAGATAACTTTGCGGCGCCAGTGGAAAGGCGCGCCATAAGTCCTTCAGCACACGATGCTCACGCTTCATGTCGTGCGAACCCGGCGCGACCGGCCCCAGCGGCGGGCGGCGCAGCACATATTCGTGTGCCCCGAACCGGATCAGGTAAGTGAGGTTTGCGTGACCACCACCGAATTGCGCCAGCGAAAACGCCCCTCGCGTTTCTGGAAGCCTTTCACGAAGATATGGCTCTAGGCGTTCGGTCTCGACCCGCTCGTCGGAGCGAACCTCTATGACTTCACGGTCGGCTGCCATCTATCCACACTATGCTCAGGCAACCTCGAACAGACCTGCCGCACCCATTCCGCCACCTATGCACATGGTCACCACACAGTGCTTCGCACCGCGCCGTTTCCCTTCGATCAGGATGTGACCGGCAAGGCGCGCACCGGTCATGCCGAAAGGATGTCCGATTGAAATTGAACCGCCATTGACGTTGAACTTGTCCATGGGAATGCCAAGTTGGTCGCGGCAGTAGACGGTCTGGACCGCGAAAGCCTCATTCAACTCCCAGAGATCCACATCATCCGCCTTCACGCCAAAACGCTGCAGCAGTCGCGGCACTGCGAAAACGGGCCCGATGCCCATTTCGTCGGGCTCACAACCGGCCACGGTGAAGCCCTTGAAGATACCAAGCGGTTCGAGCCCGCGCTGCTCGGCAAGTTTTGCGTCCATCACGACACAGGCAGACGCTCCATCGGAAAGCTGACTGGCGTTCCCGGCCGTGACGAACTTGTCCTCGCCCATCACGGGCGCAAGCTTGGCAAGCCCTTCAAGCGTGGTGCCGGGGCGATTGCCTTCATCCTTCTCAAGCGCGATTTCCTTGTCGCTGACCTCGCCGGATTCCTTGTCCTTGACTTCCATGATGGTTGGTAGCGGGACAATCTCATCGTCGAAATATCCGGCTTGCTGGGCGATGGCCGTACGTTGCTGGCTGGCGAATGCGTATTCATCCTGCGCCTCACGGGAAACGCCGTATCGCTTCGCAACGATATCGGCGGTATCGATCATGCCCATCCACAATTCAGGCTTGCGCTCCATGAGCCATTCTTCTTCGAAATAAGCTCTGTTCAGGTTTGGCTGAACCAGGCTCACGGACTCAACGCCTCCCGCGACCATCACCGGCACCTGGTCCATCACAACCCGCTGCGCCGCCATGGCGATGGCCTGAAGGCCTGAGGAGCAAAACCGGTTGACCGTCGTGCCCGACGTGGTGACCGGCAGGCCCGCACGATAGGCCGCGAGGCGGGCGATGTTCTTGCCCGTCGCGCCTTCAGGATAGCCGCAGCCGATGATAACATCTTCGACTTCTTCCGGCTCAACCTTGGCGCGCTCCACGGCATGCTTGATGACGTGACCCGTCATGACCGCGCCGTGGGTCTTGTTGAATGCGCCCCGAAATGCCTTGCCGATGGGTGTACGGGCGGTGGATACGATTACAGCCTCGCGCATGGATGCTCCTGTCAGCCTATTTTTGTTTCTGCCTGCAATTCAGCGAAGCTTTTGCCCGCCTTAGCCAGCTCCTCGAGCAGGGGTGCCGGCCGCAGCATCTCGCCATGCTCTTCATAGAGGTTTTTCATGGTCTCATAGACGGCCCTGGTTCCGACAAGATCGGCATAAAACATCGGACCGCCCTTGCCGCGTGGAAAGCCGTAACCGTAAATCCAGATCAGGTCGATGTCGCTCGGGCGAATGGCAATGCCCTCGCCGAAGATCTTTGCCCCTTCGTTGATCAGGGGATAGATGCAGCGTTCAAGCAATTCCTGATCTGTCACCGAACGGCGTTCAATTCCAAGCTCCCTTGAGATGCCCACAATAAGCTCTTCGATCTCCGGATCGGGCACCGGGGTGCGGCTGCCTTCTTCATACAGATACCAGCCCTTGCGGTTCTTCTGTCCGTGCCGGCCCATCTCTACGATACGATCGCCAATATAGGACTCGCGATGTGTTGGCGGTTCGATCTCGCGGCGATGCTGACGGACCAGATAGCCGACATCGAGACCTGCAAGATCGCCCATGGTGAACGGCCCCATGGGGAAACCGAAATCGGAAATCACCTTGTCGACCTGCTGGGGCAAGGCACCCTCTTCGAGGAGAAATTCAGCCTGTGAGCGGTACGCATACAACATGCGGTTGCCCACGAACCCGTTGCATACGCCGACCATGACGCCGACCTTGTTGATGTCCTTGGAAAGCTTCATCACCGTGGCTATGACGTCGGGTGCGGTCTTGTCACCGCGTACGTTCTCCATCAACTTCATCACATTGGCCGGGCTGAAGAAATGCGTGCCGATCACATCCTGCGGACGACTGGTCGCCGCAGCGATCTCATTCACATCAAGAGATGAAGTGTTGGTCGCGAGGATCGCGCCCTGTTTGCAAACCTCGTCGAGTTTGGCAAACAGCGTCTTTTTCAGCTCCATTTCCTCAAACACGGCTTCGATGACGATGTCGGCATTTGCTATATCGTCGTAACTTGTGGTGCCGGAGATGAGTGCAAGCCGGGCATCCATATCGGCCTGCTTAATACTGCCGCGTGAGACACTCCCCGCGTAAGTGTCGCGGGTCATGACAAGGCCCCTGTCCAGAGCCTGCTGGTCCACCTCCAGCACCGTCACCGGCACACCGCCATTGGCAAGGCTCATGGCAATGCCACGGCCCATGGTTCCGCACCCGATCACAGCAGATGTTTTTATCGGCCGTGTCGCCGTGTCCTTCGGTACGCCGGGGATGCGATGCGCTTCACGTTCGGCAAAGAACAGATGCCGCAGCGCCTTCGACTGGTCGGAAACCTCCAGCTCGCTGAAGTATTCTCGTTCCTTCTGGAGTCCTTCGTCGATTGGCAGGTTCAAGGCGTTTTGGACGCTATCGATGCAGCGCTGCGGGGCAATCAGCCCACGCATGCGCCGTGCGGCAGTGGCGCGCGATTTTTCAAATATCTCATCAGCGCCGGTTGCATCCGGCGTCATGTCGCGAATACGGCGCGGCCCTTTCCCATCGGCAATCAACTGATTGGCAAAGCCGAGCGCACCATCGAGAAGATCGCCCTCAATAATTTCATCGACCAGGCCAAGCGCCTTCGCTTTTTCCGAGCCGACATATTCACCGCTTACAATGATGTCGATTGCGGGCTTGAGACCGATCAACCGCGGCAGGCGCTGCGTACCGCCAGCACCGGGGATCAGGCCGAGTTTAACCTCAGGCAGGCCAATCTGCGCGGTCCCGTCTGCCACCCTGTAATGGCATCCGAGTGGAACTTCACAGCCGCCACCCACGGCCATGCCGTGAATGGCGGCGATGACCGGTTTGTCCATGGCCTCGATGCGATTGATAACCTGACCGAGGATCGGTTCTTCACGTGGCCTGCCGAACTCGCGGATATCGGCACCACCGCAAAATCCGCGTCCCTTGCCAATGAGCACGACCGCCTTGACGTCCGCGTCACCCTCAACCTCGTCGAGCGCACCCATGATGCCGCGACGAACTGCGATCCCCAATGCGTTGACTGGAGGATTGTCGAGCGTGATGACAGCAACGTCACCGTGTTTTTCAATCTGAACTACATCCCCCATCGGCGGCCCCTTCTTGTTCGTGTTTTTGCCTGGTGAAATTTGAGCATGCTACGGTTGAATTTGAAAGTCTGGTACTCGATGGCCGTTCGTCGTATCGAGTAAAGTTGCAAAAAGAGCAACGGGAACGGTTATGGATTTCAAGATTTCCAGGAAAGCAGAGGAATACCGCGTTCGTCTGCTCGCCTTTATGGACGAGCACGTCTATCCGAACGAACACACCTACCACGAACAGCTTGAGGCGGGGCACCGTTGGGCATGCCCGCCGGTGATGAAGGAATTGCAGGCGAAGGCACGCGATGCCGAATTGTGGAACCTGTTCCTTCCGGAGTCGGACTATGGCGCGGGCCTCACAAATATCGAATATGCGCCGCTGTGCGAGATCATGGGCCGGTCACCAATCGGTCCGGAGGTTTTCAACTGTTCGGCCCCCGACACCGGCAATATGGAAGTGCTGGTGCGCTATGGCAGCGAAGAGCAGAAGGAACGCTGGCTGAAGCCCTTGCTCGCTTGTGAAATCCGCTCCGCATTCGCCATGACCGAGCCTGAAGTCGCGTCATCCGATGCGACCAACATCCAGTCGCGCATCGAGCGCGATGGTGATGAGTACGTCCTTAATGGGCACAAATGGTGGACATCGGGTGCAGGCGATACGCGCTGCGAGATCCTCATCTTCATGGGAAAAACCGACCCGCAAGCCGAGAAGTACCGCCAGCAGTCCATGATCCTTGTTCCCCGCGATACCCCAGGCGTCACCCTGGTCAGGCCACTAACGGTATTCGGCTACGATCACGCGCCGCATGGCCATTTCGAAATCACATTTGAGAATGTGCGCGTTCCGGCAGAGAACATGATCCTTGGCGACGGACGTGGCTTTGAGATTGCGCAAGGCAGGCTCGGTCCCGGCCGCATCCACCATTGCATGCGCCTCATCGGCGTCGCCGAGCGATCTCTTGAAGCCATGTGCGCCCGCGCCAAATCGCGAACGGCATTTGGCAAAACCCTCTCCGAACAGGGCATGGTTATCGACGCGATTGCCCGCTCACGCATGGAAATCGATCAGGCCCGACTGCTGACACTCAACGCTGCTCACATGATGGATACAGTCGGCAACAAGGAAGCCCGTGCCGAGATTGCCATGATCAAGGTGGTCGCACCGCAAATGGCGCAAGCCGTCATCGACCGGGCAATTCAGGTTCATGGCGCCGGTGGCGTGGCAGACGACTTCGGTCTGGCCCATGCGTGGGCCAAGACACGCAGCTTGCGGCTTGCCGATGGACCCGACGAGGTTCACAAAACCGC
>DEIT01000036.1:7244-20151 GCA_002352635.1 Hyphomicrobiaceae bacterium UBA2767
TGCATCAGTGTTTTGCCTGAAATTCACCTGAGTGTGAGGCGCCACAAGGAGCCGCTGAAGTTCTTGTGATTCTTATGCGACACGCCAATACGCTACTGTTCCTCCCATGCATCGAACCCCCACCCCCGTGTAAGGGCAAACCGGCCATGCGAGTCCATCTTCTGGGGCGAACCTTGCCCTGCTGGCTTCTGCTAACATTTGCCCTGCTCATTCAATCAGCGCCAAGCGTCGCGAGCGGCAAGGAAAGTGGTGAAAAACCGCCCGAACCCCCAGAAATCACGTGGAAAAACTGGAACAGCGATCTCTTCACAGAGGCAAAGGCCGGCAATCGTTATGTGTTGCTCGATCTCTATGCCAAATGGTGCCACTGGTGCCATTTCATGGAGGAGCGGACTTATGCCCACCCGGTCATTCGCGGCCTGGTCCAGAAACACTATATTGCGGTGAAGGCCGATCAGGACGCCAATCCTGACCTTGCATCGCGCTATGGCGACTGGGGATGGCCCGCGACAATCGTCTTCGATCCGGACGGCAATGAGGTTGCCAAATTCCAAGGGTTTTTAAGGCCGAGTGCCATGGCCCAGATCCTGGACACGGTTGCCAATCATCCCGATCAGGTACCCCAACTCAAACCTGAACCAGCTATTGCGCGCTCGACATCCGTCTATCTCAGCAAGGCCCAACGCCAGCAGATGCTGAAGCTGATGGATGAAACCTACGACGCCGAGCATGCAGGTTGGGGCCGGCGGCTGAAGTTCCTGCAGCCTGACGTGTTGGAGTTCGCTTTAGGACAGGCTGAACGCGGAGACAAGCGGACCGCCAAGAAGCTTGAAGCAACGCTGGATGCGGCACTGGCCCTGATGGATCCGGTCTGGGGCGGCGTCTATCAATATTCCCACAAACGCGACTGGTCTGCGCCGCATTTTGAAAAAATCATATGGTCCCAATCCCAGACGATCCGGATCTACACAAGGGCCCATGCGCTCTTTGGCAAAGCTGAATATCTGGATGCGGCGCAGCGTGTGTACACATATCTGATCACACACCTGCAAAGCCCCGAGGGCGCTTTCTACGCCAGCCAGGATGCCGACATTGACGCGAAGCTCCTGGGCATAGACTTCTATGGGCTCAATGCACAGGAACGCATTGAACTGGGTCGGATGCCGCCAATCGACAAGAGCCTGTATGCCCGAGAGAACGGATGGGCCATTTCGGGCCTGCTCACCCTCTACAAGGCGACAGACGACAAAGCCGTTCTGGGTTCAGCCATCAAGGCGGCCGAGTGGATCGTTGAGCATCGCATGATGCCGGATGGCGGGTTCCGGCACGGTGAGAACGATCGTGGCGGGCCCTATCTGTCAGACAGCCTGGATATGGCGCGAGCCATGCTGGATCTCTACATGGCGACAGGTGAGGGTCGCTGGTTGCTCCTTTCAGCCCAAACCGGTGACTTCATTTCACGGAACTTCAAACATGACACGGCTGGTTTCGTGACGACGAAAGCACCCATTGCAAAGAGCGGTGCTTTCCTCAAGCCATACTTGAATATCGAGGAAAACAGTCGCCTTGCACGCTATGCAAATCTTCTCCACCGAACCCTGGGAAAAAAGCGTTTCCATGACATGGCGGATCATGCCATGCGCTATCTGACGAGCGAAGCCATAACAAGCAGGCGGCGTTTCCTGCTCGGGGTTGTTCTGGCCGATGAAGAAATTGCGATCGAACCGGCACATATCATGGTTGTCGGGGCAAAGTCGGATGAGCGCGCCAAACAGCTTCATACAGCCGCATTGAAACTACCCCTCGCCTACCGCCGTATCGATTGGTGGGATCCGGCCAAGGGCCCGATGCTCAACGCCGATATTGAGTATCCCCCGCTCGACGAACCAGCGGCCTTTGCCTGCGCAAATCAGATCTGTTCCCTGCCAGTATCCGACCCAGCCAAACTGGCTGGCACGGTGCGGAAGATTATGAGGCAGCGCGTATCACAACGTCCGTCTCAATAGTCGAACCCAGGAGACCCGGTGCACGCCGCAGAGCATAGTCCCACCTGCGGTGGAGTTCGCCGGAAACCGATCAGCGCACAACAGGCGGCAGTTCAGATAGTGATTTCATTATTGCTTTGGGCTTGCCCGGAAGACCCTCAGGCGGTTGATTGAACCGGTTGAGATGTGCGACCTGAAAACCGAAATCCGCAGCACCCGAGGCATCCCATGCATTGGCGGATACAAAGCAGATTTCGTTTCTTTCCAGCCCGAACCGATCCACAGCCATTTGATAAACCTGAGGTGCCGGTTTGAAGATACCGACTTCCTGAACCGACAAGACCTGGTCCAGATGCGGCTTGAGACCGGATGCCTCCACTGCTGCCGCCAGCATCTTGGGCGAGCCGTTTGACAGGATGCCCGTCGCAAGGTTCGCATCCTTCAGTTGCTGCAGTGTCGACATCGCGTCCGGGTACGCATCGAGGGTCATGTAGAGATCCATAAGGCGATTACGGATATCGGCGTTATCGATGTCGTGCGCGGCAAGCGCGTAGTCCAGACCATCACCCGTCACCTGCCAGAAGTCAGTATATTTGCCCATCAGGCTGCGCAACCATGTGTATTGAAGCTGCTTCCCGCGCCACATGTCGGACAATGATTGAGCCTTGTCGCCCAGCTCATTGGCTATTGCCGCCGTCGGCGCATGGATGTCAAAGAGCGTACCGTATGCATCGAAGACACACGCCTTGACGTTCTTGATTTCTGACATGGGTTATCTCCTGATTGACCCGCTGTGCATTCAAACGAATGCTAGGAAAGCAATCGCCCGGAGTGAATAGGCGTTTTCGCAATAGCACCTGTTGTGATCTGCGAAAGGAAGTTGTCTGCCGCTCAGTCGTAGCTGCGCTGATCGTCAATGACCTTGCCGTCGTTCGGCAGAGAACCGGGTTCTACCAGTTCAACATTGCCCCGGACCTTCAGACTTTCCTGAATTGACCCTTCGATGGCTGCCGCATCCGCATTGCTCACTTCAACCTGAACCACCATTTCATCGCTTTCTCCCACACGCGTAATGATCACGCGTGCGCGAACAATTTCAGGATGCTTCGCCACGAGCGCCGCCACCTGTTCTGGTCTTACGAACATACCGCGCACTTTGGCGGTCTGATCAGCACGGCCCATCCAACCTTTGATGCGCATGTTTGTGCGCCCGCACGGACTTTCCCCCGGCATAATGGCGGAAAGATCGCCAGTTGCGAAGCGGATCAGCGGGTAGTCCTTGTTAAATGTCGTTACAACAACTTCACCGACATCGCCTTCGGGCAACGGATCGCCGGTTCCCGGTGTCACGATCTCGATCAGCACGCCTTCGTCGACAATCATCCCTTCCATGGCTTCGGATTCGTATGCAACATGTCCAAGATCGGCGGTGGCATAGCACTGCAGGCACGCAATCCCGCGGTCGGTATATTCCTGGCGCAGTGACGGGAACAGTGCGCCCCCCGAGACGGCAGCCTTCGTCATGCGGGCAAGATCGAGGCCCTGCTCATCAGCGCTGTCGAGGATCATCTTGAGAAAATCCGGCGTCCCCGCATAGGCCGTCGCACCGATTGCGGCAGCCGCCTGCGCTTGCAATTCCGTTTGCCCGGTTCCCGCAGGCGCTACCGCCGCCCCAACGGCCCGGGCGCCATTTTCGAACATCATGCCGGCGGGCGTCAGATGGTAGGAAAAGCAGTTCTGGACAATATCGCCGGGACCGATACCGCAAGCGTGCAGAAACCGTCCAACACGCCACCAGTCATGGGCGGTCTTTCCGGGCTCATAAATGGGACCCGGCGACTGAAAGATATGAGCGTATCCAGAAGCCGCCATGACGCCGAATTCACCCAGAGGCGGATCTTTGGCCTGTGCCTCCTGAAGTGCTGACTTTCTCAGGACCGGTAATTTCGCCAGCGCCTCGCGATTTGTAACGCGCGAGGCATCAATACCGTCAAGATGAACTTCGAGTGCCGGCGCGTTGATCTGCGCATGGGCGATCAGCTCCGGCAGATCACCCGCCAGATCAGCGGCGCGCCGGTCCGCAGAACGCGTCTCTAGGTCATCGAAATACTGGTTCATATGGACGCCCCCATTGGCCCGTGTTGCGCGTGGATCGGCGCAATCAGTTGAGCCAGCGTTTGCGGCGGCGGTAAGACCTTACATTGCGGAACGATCTACGACCCTCCTCGGAGATGCCAAGATAAAACTCCTTCACGTCGGGGTTTTCTCTTAGTTCCGCCGCCGGGCCATCCATAACCACACGGCCATTTTCAAGAATGTAACCATACTGCGCGTATTTAAGCGCCATGTTGGTGTTCTGCTCCGCAAGCAGCACGCTCACGCCCTGTTCTTCATTAAGCAGTTTCACGATCTCAAAGATCTCTTCGACGAGTTGAGGCGCGAGCCCCATGGAGGGTTCATCCAGCAGCATCATTACAGGTCGCGACATGAGCGCCCGTCCAATTGCCGTCATCTGCTGCTCACCACCGGAAATATACCCGGCAAGTGAACTGCGCCGCTCCTTCAGTCGCGGGAAATACGTATAGACAAGTTCCAGGTCATCCTTGATTTCCTTCCTGGCATTGCCGCGCGTATAGGCGCCTGTCAGGAGATTCTCCTCGACAGTCAGATGCTCGAAGCAGTGGCGGCCCTCCATCACCTGGATGCAACCCCGCTTGACCAGATCATTAGTCGAGCGTGCATCCACGCGGTCGCCCTTGAAGGCTATATTGCCTTTTGTGACCTCACCGCGCTCGGCATAGAGCAGGTTGGAAATGGCTTTGAGTGTGGTCGATTTGCCCGCGCCGTTGGCTCCGAGCAGCGCGACAACGCCACCCTGCGGAACTTCCAGCGACACCCCCTTAAGCACAAGAATAACGTGGTCGTAGATGACCTCGATATTATTCACCGTAAGGATGGACGGCGGCGTTTCCGCCGCCGTCCCAGGGCTCTTTTTTGCTTGAGCCATGTTTTCCACTATTTGCAGTCGCGAGGTGTGATGTTGTTTTCCTTCGCAAACTTCTGCGAATCCTCGTCAATCAGCGGCTGGATCACATCCATGTCCGGATCATAAAAATCGGACACGATCTTCCACTGTTTGCCGTCCCACTGCTGAACCGCAACCTTGCGCGGACCTTCATGGTTCTCGCAGGTGATCTTAACGGGGATGGTCAGGCCTTCTGCGCCAAGCTCTTTCAACCGGGCTTCATCGACGTCGAGGGCTTCGTAGCCGTCGCGCATCATCGCGCCCGTGAGCTCTTTGGTTTTATGGATTTCCATCGCCTTGCGAGCAGCTTCCGAACCCCACATGGCGGCCACAAGGCCACGATTGTAGAGGACTTCACCAACGCGGTCCTTGAAGTCAGGATGCGGCGCTTTTCCGGCATCATAGAGATATTTGATGATGTCCTTGTGGACGGGGAAATTGCTACCAGGCTGGTGGAATGCACCCGACAGATACCCCTTCGCCGCAGCACCTGCAGGCTTCACGTCATTTTCAGAACCTGACCACCACACGCCGATGAAACGGTCCATCGGGAAACGGATCGAAGCGGCTTCCTTGATCGCCACCTGGTTCATGACGCCCCAGCCCCACATCAGAATCCAGTCGGGCTTGTCGCGGCGGATCTTCAACCACGTCGCCTTCTGCTCTTGACCGGGATGGTCAACGGCAAGACCCTGATATGTAAAGCCGTGCTTCTTGGCCAACTCCTGAAGCGTGCGGATCGGTTCCTTGCCGTAGGCTGAGTTATGATAGACGAGAAAGATTTTCTTGCCTTTGAGCTTATCCATTCCGCCTTCCTTCTCGCCGATATATTTAACGAGCGCGGAAGCCTGGCTCCAATAGGTCGCCGGGAAATTGAACACCCACTTGAAGATCTTGCCGTTCGCGGCAGATGTCCGGCCATATCCCATGGAATGGATCGGAATATTATCTACCGATGCCTTGGGGATTAGCTGATAGGTGATACCGGTGGAAAGCGGCTGATACACGAGGGCACCGCTGCCTGCCTTCTTGGTCTTTTCGTAACACTCAACACCCTGCTTGGTGTTGTAGGCGGTCTCACAAGGGACAACCTTGATCTTGACGCCATTGATACCGCCATCACGCTCATTCAGCATGGTCCAGTAGTCAGTCCAGCCATTGGCGAACGGAATCCCGTTGGGAGCATAGGGCCCGGTACGGTAATCCATCGATGGTACGGTTAGTTCATACGCACTCGCGGAACTCACCGCGAGTGGCATCGCGACAACTGCAGCAGCAGCCGCTACGATCCAGTTACGCAACTTCATGTCATTCCTCCCATTTTATTGCGGTGCTCAAGCATAGTCTGGCACCTTGCTTTCAAGTGTAACGCGCCAGAACAATAGCTCAATCACCAATTCGCCTCCTCAATACGCCAAACCCGTGAATTACATTAAGAATTCTTAATGTGGGAATGGCCAGAGCCGCAGCTTCTCCTTGATTATCTGCCAAAGACGAGCAAGCCCATGCGGCTCGACAATCAGGAAAAAAATAATCAAGACCCCAAAGGTCGTGATTTCCAAATGCTTGGCAAAAACGGCCGACATACCAAACCAGTCTACCAGCACATTCTTCAGACCGATGGGCATGAGGACAATAAAGCCCGCGCCGAGGAAAGAGCCGAGAATGCTACCGAGCCCGCCAACAATGACCATGAAAAGGACCAGGAAAGATTCGTTGATCCCGAAAGTTTCGCCGGACTCTGCGGCACCCAGCCACACACTGAAAATCAGTGCGCCTGCGACACCGATATAGAAAGACGAGACCGTGAAGGCCATGAGCTTAGTCTTGAACGGGCGGATGCCGATCAACTCCGCGGCGATATCCCGATCGCGGATCGCCATCCACATGCGCCCCACGCGCCCCCGCACCATATTCTTCGCCGCGATCGCGAAAACAGTAACGACGCTCAGCACGAACAGATATTTGACTATCGGGGTGGCATTTTGCGTCGTCACCAGGAAGCCAAGCGCCTCGCGCGGCGGCACGGTGATCTGACCGGTTGCATTGTAGTTGTAGAACCATGGCACCTTGTAGAAGAGCCAGATAAGAAAGAACTGAGCAGCCAGGGTCGCGACGGCCAGATAGAAGCCCTTGATGCGCAACGACGGCAGCCCGAACAGGAGCCCGACCAGTGCGGTTGAGGCCCCGGCACCTACGAGAACCAGGATCATGTCCAGCTCCGGAAAAGCCGTCATCAGCTTGTAGGATGAGTAGGCACCCACCGCGAGAAAACCACCTGTTCCAAGAGAAAGCTGGCCGCAATATCCGGTGAGAATGTTCAGCCCGAGTGCGGCAAGGGCATAAACCAGGAACGGAATGAACACGGCATTTGCCCAATAGTCATCCATGATCATTGGTACGCCGATGAAGGCAACAGCGAGCATAACGAGCATGCCCCAGCGATCCTGCAGGATGGGAAATACCGCCTGATCAGCTGCGTAACCAGTCTTGAATTGTCCGCTCTCACGATAAAGCATGCGTCTCTCCTGCCTGTCCTAAACGCGCTCGATGATCTTCTCGCCGAACAGGCCCTGTGGCCGGAACAGCAGGAAGACAAGGGCAAGCACATAGGCGAACCAATTTTCGGTTGCCGAGAAAATTCCTGGGTCGATTTCATACCAACGCCCAAAGATGGCGACGATGATTTCACCGCCATAAACTTCGGCCAGTTTTTCACCCACTCCGATAATGAGCCCACCGACAATGGCGCCTGGAATAGATTCAAACCCTCCGAGGATAAGAACGGGAAGCGCCTTCAGTGCAATGAGCGAGAGCGAAAATTGTATGCCGGACTTGGCGCCCCATACAACGCCTGTCACCAGGGCAACGACACCGGCAACCGACCAGACGATAATCCAGATCGAGCGTAGCGAAATGCCCACTGAAAGCGCCGCCTGATGATCATCCGCCACTGCACGCAGGGCACGGCCAATGCGGGTCTTCTGGAAAAAAACCGCGAGAAAGGCAACAAGAACAACGGCTGTACCAGCGGCAACGAGTTCGATTTTTTCGATATAGAGTCCATAGCCATCCAGCAGCCAATCCCACGCACCCTGCGGCAGACCAAGGTCGATGACCTTCACGTCGGAACCCCACAAAATGTCGCCTGCTCCCTCCAACACGTAAGCGAGGCCTACCATCGACATGAAGAGAATGATCTGCTCCTGGTTCACCAAGTGGCGCAGAATGAAGCGCTCCACCAAGATCGCGAAGACAATCATGACGACGATAGTCAGCGGGATAGCCACCCATGCAGGCATTGCAAAAGCCGGATTGTCGATATGTGTGAATGGTGTCGTACCACTCAACAGACCAACCAATGTGAGTGCCGCAAACAGAGCCATAACGCCTTGGGCGAAGTTGAAGACGCCCGACGCCTTGAAGATCAGCACGAAGCCGAGCGCCACCAGCGAATACATGACGCCAGCGAGAAGTCCGCTGATAACGGTCTCCATGAAGAACAGCATCAATTCCCTCCCTGGGCGGCTCGCGCAACGGAAGCCCGCGCGCGGCCTGTGTTCCTAATCGTGAGCAACGCCCAAATAGGCATCGATCACGCCCTGGTTCCTTTGCACCTGATCCGGTGTGCCGTCAGCAATGAGGTCGCCATGGTCCAAAACGACCACGCGGTCGGACAGGTCCATCACCACACCCATGTCATGTTCGATCAGCGCGATGGTTGTGCCGAACTCTTCGTTTATGTCGATTATGAATCGCGACATATCTTCCTTTTCTTCAACATTCATGCCGGCCATAGGCTCATCAAGCAGCAGCAAATCGGGCTCCATCGCCAATGCCCGGCCAAGCTCCACGCGCTTCTGCAGGCCATAGGGAAGCTTGCCGACTGGCGTGCGGCGGATATGAGGAATTTCGAGAAAATCGATAATGGTTTCGACGTATTTGCGGTGTTCGAGCTCTTCCTTGCGGGCGGGGCCGTTGTAGAGAATCTGCCAAAAGATATTCCGCTTCATCCTGAGCGCGCGGCCGGACATGATGTTGTCGAGTGTGGACATGCCTTTGAACAGGGCGACGTTTTGAAAAGTCCGGGCAATGCCCTGCGTTGCGGCGATGTGAGGACGCATGTCGTGGCGCTGCTCGCCTTTGAAGGTGATGGTCCCTTCCTGAGGGTGATAGAACCCGTTGATCACGTTGAGCATCGACGTCTTGCCCGCACCGTTGGGACCTATGATTGCGCGAATTTCGCCTTCGCGAATATCGAAAGATGCACCCCTGATGGCGGTGACGCCTCCGAATCGCAATGTGATGTTGTCGACAGCCATCAGGACACCGCCGATGGTACGGCCGTCTTCGGTCACTGTGGATTTGGTCATCACGTTCATTCGGCGGCCTGCTTTTCTATGCTGAACAGTCTCGCATCCCGAATTTCAAGTGTCGCGGAAATGCGTCCCTTGCGGCCATCCTCATAGGTCACTTCCGTGTCGGCAAATACCGACTGCGACCCGTCATAAAGCGCCTTGATCAGGTCGGAGTAATTCTCCTCGATGATGCGCCGACGAACTTTCTGAGTGCGTGTCAGTTCGCCATCGTCTGCATCCAATTGTTTGTGAAGTATGAGGAAACGGCAAATCTGGCACCCGGACAGCATCTCGTCCCTGGCGATGCTCTCATTGACCTCCTCAACGTGGGACTGGATCGCGGCCAGCACTTCAGGGTGGCCTGCCAATTCCTGATAGGATGCATAGGTGAGGTTGTTTCGCTCCGCCCAGTTTCCGACTGCGCTCAGGTCGATATTGATGAAAGCGCAGCACTTGTCACGGCCATCGCCAAAGACCACCGCCTCCAGGATGTTCGGGTAGAACTTCAATTTGTTCTCTACATATTTTGGAGCAAACATCGAGCCGTCGGCCATCTTGCCCACGTCTTTCGCCCGATCAATGATGCGCAAGTGCCCGGTGGATGCTTCGATAAAGCCGGCATCGCCGGTGGCGACCCAGCCCTCTTTGTCTTTTGTTGCCGCCGTGCTTTTCCGGTTCTTGAAATAGACCTGGAACACGCCGGGCGAGCGGTAAAAGACTTCGCCTTTGTCATCGATGCGAAGTTCCACCCCGGTTGACGGAACACCAACCGTATCGGCCCGCACTTCGCCATCCGGCTGCTGCGTCACGAAAACTGCGGCTTCGGTTTGTCCGTAGAGCTGCTTCAGGTTGATGCCGAGAGAGCGATAGAACTCGAAAATCTCAGGTCCGATTGCCTCACCGGCTGTATAGCCAACCCGAACCCGCGACAGACCAAGCGTATTTTTGAGCGGACCATAAATGAGAATGTTCCCGAGCGCATATTTCAAACGATCCCAGGGACCAACGGATTTGCCATCGAGAATTTGACCGCCGACCGTTTGAGCGACTCCCATGAAATACTTGTAAATGCGTCGTTTGATCCCTCCGGCATCCTCCATGCGGATCGCAACACTGGTGATAAGGTTTTCATAGAAGCGAGGCGGAGCAAAGAAATAGGTCGGCCCGATCTCGCGCAAGTCGTGCTGCATCGTATCGTGGCTTTCAGGACACGAAACGCAAAAACCCGTCCAATTGGACTGACCAATCGAGAAAATGAAATCCCCAACCCATGCCATCGGTAAATAGGCAAGAACACTATCTTCGGCCGAGAGATTATCGAACTCCGACGATGTCTTGGCCGTGGCGATGATGTTGTAGTTTGACAGAACCACACCCTTGGGCCTGCCCGTTGTTCCCGACGTATAGAGAATGACGCAGGTATCGTCGCCGGTGAGTGCTTCACGTCGACTTGCGAGTTCCTCACGCAAGGTGGGTTTGTTGCGGCCCCGAAGCGCATCGGCCTGATCGAGGCCCAGCTTCTGAACATCCTTGTAGGGATGCATGGTCGTGTGGTCGTATTTTCGCAAACCCCTTGGATCGAGATAAACGATCTGCTTGAGGCTGGGGATTTTTGCGCTCATCTCCAGAAGCTTGTCGACCTGCTCCTGGTTTTCAACGATCGCAAAACGCGCACCGCAATGCTTCAGCACATAGGCCATCTCTTCGGCGACGCTGTCCTGATAGAGCGGCACGGGAACTGCCCCGCAACTCTGGCTGGCGGTCATCGCCCAATAAAGATGGGGGCGGTTGTTGCCGATGATGGCCACATGATCGCCGCGCGCGAGCCCGAGCTCAATCAGCCCAAGCGCCAGGGCTTCGACCTCGTCGCGAACTTGCGACCACGTCCAGCTTTGCCAGATCCCGAATTCCTTCTCGCGCGATGCGGCACTATCGCCGAATTCGCGAGCATTGCGGTCCAGCAATTTCGGAATCGCGTCCAGCCCATCGGGCAGGATGATTTCGCTCTTCAAGTCGTTCCTCCCTTAAGCGCAATGTGCCAACAGCGCTTAATTGCAAGTCAGCTGTGATCGTTATGCTGACTGAGCCTTCAAACCCGCCTTCTTATTGGTGTTTGAAATTAGGCGGGCGCTTTTCGACAAAGGCTGCCATTCCTTCCTTTTGATCATCGGTTGAAAACAGCGAATGGAAAACCCGTCTTTCGAACAACAGACCTTCTCCAAGCGATGTCTCCTGAGCCCGGCCGATTGTTTCCTTTGCGGCATAGACGGACGGACGCGAATAGCCGGCGATTTCCGTCGCAGCTTCCATGGTCACTTTCATGAGCTCTGCAGCCGGGACCACCCGCGCGACGAGCCCACTGCGCTCTGCTTCTTCGGCGTCCATCATGCGGCCCGTTAGGATCAAGTCCGTTGCCTTCGCCTTGCCGACAGCCCGGGTCAGCCGCTGCGTGCCGCCAATTCCCGGTATCACCGCCAGCTTGATTTCCGGTTGTCCAAATTTTGCAGTATCGGACGCAAAGATCGTGTCGCAGATCATGGCAAGCTCGCAACCGCCGCCAAGCGCATAACCGCTAACCGCAGCAATGGTAGGCAGTCGGCATGTTGCGATATCATTGAAGTTCCCAAAATAGTCGGACAGATACATGTCGATATAGCTTCGCTCAGACATTTCCTTGATATCGGCGCCTGCGGCAAAAGCCTTTTCGGAACCTGTGATGACGATACATCCGACGCGCTCATCATCGGAGAGTTCTAGCACGTGGTTTCTCAAAGCCGTCATCAACTCGCCGTTCAATGCATTCAACGCATCGGGCCGGTTTAGGGTAAGGACGGCAACACGGCCTTGTTTTTCAAGCAGGACAGTCTCGCTCATGAGGTTAGATCTTTCCGTGTGCGCGTTTGGAGGTAATTGATCATGCCTGAGAAGTCGGCACCGCCGTCGCCGGCCTCGATCATAGCTGCGTAGAGATCCGTCGCGTGACGCCCCAGCGGAGTTGGCGCATCGCAATCATCGGCTGCCTGTTGCGACAGCCCCAGATCCTTGAGCATGAGCGCGGCAGCGAAACCCGGTTTGTAATCATTATCGGCAGGGCTTTGCGGTCCCACACCCGGCACCGGACAATAGGTGTTTACAGACCAGCACGACCCGGATGACGTCGAGACCACATCGAACAGGGCAGATTGGGAAAGGCCGAGTTTATCAGCCAGCGCAAAAGCTTCGCATGCCCCGATCATGGAGATGCCGAGCAGCATGTTGTTGCAGATTTTCGCGGCCTGACCAGCACCCCCTTCTCCACAATGCACACCGCGTGTGCCCATGATATCGAAGAGCGGCGCGCCCTTGGCAAACGCAGCATCAGCGCCGCCCACCATGAATGTCAGTGTCCCCGCTTCAGCGCCCACAACACCGCCGGAGACCGGCGCATCAAGACACTCCACACCGCACCTATTTGCATTCTCATGTAGCTTTCGGGCCGTCGCGACATCAATTGTCGAGCAGTCGATCAACAAACTGCCCTTCGTCATGGCCGGCAGGAC
>DEIT01000071.1 GCA_002352635.1 Hyphomicrobiaceae bacterium UBA2767
GACCCAAAGCGGACATTGAACGCGACCCATCAGAATGTCTGCTTCTGACCCTTTGCAGACATCGACATTGCTGCCGTTCGCGATTGCTGCCCCAGCGGCTGGTTTGGGCGCTTCGCGACCTGATCAATAATGGAAGTTTGATGTAGCGATTCCGCCACGGTTACGGTGATTGGTCTCAAGCTGCTGCAGTGCGGCAAGCAGTAAATGCCGCTGCAAAGGATATGAATAACAAAACTTGCCGAAGTGGCGGGACCCCTAGGTTGACTCTTGAGGCGTCTGATTGCTGCGCCACCGCCAAGCAATGCGAGCAATGGCTACTAAGGCAATCAACTGGATACTCATAAAAAATACATTGTCGAGGTCGGGTCTAAGGTTGTTCGCGACAATTATGATCATTGTAAAAAAACATGCTCCAATGTTGGTCCATCGGTTGATAAATTGAGGAAGAAGCAATGGGAGTACAGTCATGAAGATGGGGATCTCAATCATTATTCCACCTATCAGCATCAGCACTTCGGTTATTCTTACTCCATCAACCGTGCCCGACATCACTTGCTCCAGCATACCGGGTCTACCTAGTTCGTGAATGTCCCTTGCGAAAAAGTTCAATACAATAAAGACCCAGAGCATCGATAGGAGCGCACGGGGGTCATCAGTGTGGTTCTTCATTTCGGGTCTCTTTCCTTGGTTTGTTGAAGAATATTGGGGGTGGCATCGGGGCGGCCACGAGATTCTACATCGCTGTGCCGGGTTGCACCGCTCTGGTCCGAGTCACACGTCGTGTGCAATGTGAAGCCCAGTCAGGGACAGGCGGCTTACTGTAATCGGCTATTGGAAACCTCGACCAATAGCATGAGGCGGAGCAGGCTTTACTTGGCATTTGGTATCATCTTGTGGCCATTCGTGTGGCTGGCAACTTCTTCGGCGCCAAAAGTCTCCAGATCAAAACCTCGGTAAGTAACAGATTGAGTCCCCATGCTAACACCATCAGACCGTCACGGAGCGGTCCCAGCGGCTCTGCTCCGAAAACGATAATCCAGCCAATACCTAGGATTGCCTGCGTCGAAGCGCCCTGGCCGATTGCATAGGCGCGAAGCATCGAGGCGCCATGCTGAAAGATGTTTCGAGACCTGATTGCGATCACGGCCCATCCGATGAAGCCAATCATCAACGAGCCAAGGACGATCCGCACCCAATAGAGCAGATTTCCCTGAAGGTTTTCAGGAAAGACGTAAGAATGGGTCATCCACATGCCGCTTGCCGCCGAGATGCAGCCCGCAATCGCGATCATGCGGCCGAATGTTCGATGGGCTGCCGGATTATGGCGTTTGATGCTCGGCAAGAACTGCAGCGCACCGACGATACAGAATAGGAAACTGCTCAAAATGTGGAGTGTTATTGGAATTGGAACGGCCAAAGCCCGCGGGTTCTCTGGTACGATCGCCGGGCCGCCTGCCAATTCAAGCACGCGCAACAATCCACCAAAGGCCGGAATAAACGAATAGAGAACGACAAGGGCTAATATTGCCCACTCGAATTTGCTCAGAAATTTCATAGGATGTTCTCTCAGTACGCGGTAGGTCGTTCAGTCTGAAGCTTTCGGCGCTCTTTAGTGGGTCGACGCGCCCAGAAGGCCATGCTGGCTTTGCCCGCATAAGACCCCAGATTGACGGGTCGAAACCCGATGTCTGCAAGCTGGCAATCTTGCAGCCACGCCACGCCTTGCCGTTCTGTTATCGCCCACGTCCGCCAACGCAACTGAATGAGCGCGCCAAAGACGGATCGCCGCGTCATGCAGACGAACAACATACCGCCCGGCTTCAGGACGCGGATCATCTCGTTTAGTGCCCGTTGAGGCTCCGGCAGGTGTTCAAGGACATGCGCGGCCATGACGAAATCGAAGGACTGATCTGCATAGGGGATTGAATGGATGTCCGCCTGTTTGAGCTGCGGTAACAGCCCGGTCTGCCGCATCATGACGTCCGCTGTGGCCAGCATCGCGGCAGACATATCAATCCCGTAGAAGGCGACGTGGTCCGGCAGAATACTGTTCAGCGCAATCGAGAGGCTTCCGCACCCGATTCCGCAATCAAGCACCCGTGCCTCCGGCCCCGCATGTGCAAGAATTGTCTCTGCGTCACATTCAAGCAGTGGCTGCCGATATGCGGTTTCAAGGTGGAAACGCCGTGCCGTCCGCCCCAAACTTCCGCAGACCGCATCATATCGGCTGGCTAATTCTTCCGGAGCCCGAGGCCGCCTGCTGATTGCGACCTGCCACGAGCCAATCTGGTGACTGGTAAATGGGATCGTTTTTTGGTCCAAAGGATCAACTGACGATCCGGCCATTTGATTATTGAGCTTCATTGCAACCAACGTGCCTGTCTGAAAAATGTCGTTGGCCTTCTCTCTAAATCGAATTCTCCCAATGCAAAATTGCATATTTTTTTAGTTCTGGTATACGCAAATGATGGAGTGGCAAAAATCAGCTTTCGATTGGAATCAGGCGCGTGCGTTTCTTGTCACGGCCGAAGAAGGGTCGCTGTCGGCGGCGGCGCGTGCGCTCGGGCTCACACAGCCAACACTCAGCCGACAGGTAGCAGGTATTGAAGAGGCGCTTGGCGTGACGCTGTTTGAAAGGACATCGCGCGCGCTTCTACTTACACAGGCAGGAACAGAGTTGCTTGAGTACTTTCGGACTATGGGTGACGCGGCAAACCGCATATCGGTTGCGGCCACGGGGCAATCCCAGGACGTTACCGGACACGTGGTGATCGCTGCCACCAACGGAATGGCGACTTTTTACCTGCCGCCAATCCTCAAGCAGCTAAGGACCAGAGCGCCAGAACTTCATATCGAGATCATTGCTTCAAACGAATTAAGCGATCTGCGGCGGCGTGAAGCCGATATAGCAATCCGTCACGCCCGCCCTCAAGACGAGAACCTGTTCGCGAAACGCCTGCGTGACACAACGGGACGTCTATTCGCGTCGACGGCGTACCTCGACGAAGTTGGCCGCCCAACGACTACCTCTGATTTGGAGGCGATGCAGTTTGTCGGATTCGATCATCCTGAGCAGCGGCTCGGGATTATGGCGTCGCGTGGGATCAATCTGACAACAGCGAATTTCAATTTTGATACGTCAAGCGTGACAGTGTCGCTGGAGCTCATGCGACAAGGCTTCGGGCTCGGTATTCTTCCGGACGATGTTGCTGAGACATATCCCGAGCTTGAAAGCGCTTTTCCCGCGTTTGAACCGTTACAGGTCGAAACCTGGCTGGTCGCCCACCGAGAACTTAGAACAAGCTTGCGCATTCGTCTGGTTTTTGACCTGCTTTCGGAGGGCCTTGGAAATTAACAATCAGCTTTTTTTCTAAGGTTGGCCGTTCACAAACCGGCGGCTCCTTAGAGTCTGCATTCGCTGAATCCGCTCGAATGTCGTAGTTGGGCTCAAAGCCGACATTATGTGAGAGGGGTGCTTCTTCTGCTTTTGGCACAAAGCAGACGTCTGACGCCGCGCCGATTGGTGTCCGTTCCTGACCTGATGGGGACGTCAGACCACTGACGCTCATCCCTTTCCACTTTGACACCTGCAAAAAAGCGGGCGGCCCCGCATAGGGACCGCCCGCCTGGTTTCTAATCCGGGGGGACAATCAGAAACCGTATGGAATCAGAAACATGCGTGCGTTACTGGATCTTCACGCACTTCTTCAGTTTCTCATCCCATTTCTCGCCTTCCTTGCATTTGGTCTGCTGGTCGACGATTTGGGCAGCGCTGTCTGTAACAACGCCGTTTAATGCCGCGGCATTGACCGGGGTGGTGAGCCCCAGGGCCAGACCGAGAATTGGCAATGCGAGTGCATGCTTCATGTTCGCCTCCTTTGGCGTCCGGGCGAACCGGCGCAGCCATGCACGGGTTCGCACGGGTTTCTTACGTCTTGGTGAGGTTTTAGCCGGGCGGCCATATGGGGCCTGCCGGGCGGTTAGTGAGCCAGACCCGGGAGCAACTCCGGGCGTCACGCTTTAACCGGCTCAGGCACCCGATTTACTCAACCACTTTGTCTGCGCGCTGACCGAATTGCGGAAATTTGGAGACGTTCAAGGGAATTCTGTGGCAGGCTGACTCTGCTAAGAAGCCTTCGCCGAAACCGTCTAACCTCTTGGTATCTGGCGATACTCTTCGCGTGCAGTGTCCCCACGGTGAGACACAATGTGGCCACGAGCCTGAACCCAACCTGAACAAGCCGAGTTCTGCTCTTTGTTGGAGGCTCGCGCCGCTACGCGCACCCAGCGCTTCTTGAGAAGAGAGTCCGCTCCCGGCCGGAAGTCGGATCAGGTGATGGAGTTGGCGAAAGCGGTCCTGCACCAAGCCGACATCGCGCGGCGACAACCCAAATGACCGCTTGTAGTCCAATACGCTCATTCGGTCGGACCGGACTGCAACAAACCCTATGGTTTGGCGACAAGTGGACAGAAGCTGACCGGGGTCATCAGCTTGTTCGACTGGCTTTCAAGCGCGCCCAGTTCCGCGCTCATACGCGTGTAGGCCAGCCATTCCTCGTCGGCCCAAAGGACGGCGCGCTTGGCTTCACGGTCGCCCGCGCTCTCATAGACCCAGATGTGCATGTATTCGTTCGGATTGCCGGTTTCACCCTTGAGGTAGCAAAGCGGCTCTCCAAGGCAGCGGAACTGGGGTGCTTTCCCGTGCTTTTCATACAGGTTGAGATGCGAGGCCAGGGTTCCAGGTTTACAGCGATAGGTGCGGACGTCGAGCAACATTTGAACCTCCTTCATATCCGATCGGCGGGACCAGAGGGCCTTGGACTTGCCTTACCTCTATAACAAATGCAAGGGGACCGCTTTGGGACTTTGAGCGGGCCTAGCTACTGGTCAAGTGAAATGACGTACCTGACCCACGCCTGACGCAAGGTTTGTGTCACGCACGTGGTCACTCAAGTCCGCCAATATACTTCACCTCCATGGAAATGAAGTCGACGAACCGCCTGACCCGCGCGGGAACAAGAACTGCCGGTGCCCAGATGGCACACATCGGCATGATGGGTTGGCTATAGTCTGGCAGCACCTCGATCACGTCACCTGAATCAAGGGCATCCTGAAAAGCCCAACGGGGACCGGCATGGATGCCAAAGCCACTTCTCACCGCCTCGACAACTGAGAAAACTGCGTTGAATGTAACTCCGCCGCGCCTGCTGACTTCATAAACACGTCCCTCCCCGTCGGTCAGGCGGAGAGGCCGTCGTCTGTGTTCCGGTAGGAAAAACACATGCTCATGGCCCACCAGTTCGTCAGGGGTCAATGGTGTGCCACTTCGCGCCAGATAATCCGGAGACGCGACAAGAACCCGCGGCACATCGGCCAGCTTCTTTGACATGAGGGCGGAATCAGCTTGCCTTCCCACTCTGATCGCCACGTCAATGCCCTGGCCGAGCAGATCAACGTTACGGCTCGACAAGGTGAGTTCCACCTCCACTTCGGGATGTTGCTGCCGAAATCGCAACAGCCAGCCAGCGACGTAATGCTGACCGAAGTCAATCGCGGCATTCACTTTTAACAAACCTTTGGGTGTCTCTGCGTCTCCGGCGATATCCGCCTCAACAGCTTCGACCTGTGCACGCAGGACACGCATCTTTTCGTAATAGCGAACGCCGATATCAGTCGGTCGTGACTGTCCCTGGGCTCGTTCCAATAGTTTTGTTCCCAACCTGGTCTCGAGGCTGGTCAGCCGCCGGGATACGCTGGAAGGTTCCACGCCGATCTCAAGGGCTACGGCTCGAATTGAGCCCAACTCGACCACGCGTTCGAACAGATATGTTTCGGCGAAAGGCCCGGAAGGTGACATGTGGGGATTGTGTTCCGGTGTTGCGCATTTCGCAACATGATCTTGCACAAGATCCATCTATCGTCTGTTTTGTGCAACGCATAGGTTCCTTTTGAATTCGACCCTTGGAAATGGGTGCACGGGCAAAACGAAAGGATACAAACGATGACAATGACCCTGGACGGAAAAGTTGCCCTGGTGACCGGCGGCAGCCGCAACATTGGACGCGAAACCGCTCTCGCCCTCGCCACCAGAGGGGCGGATGTGGTGATCACTTACCGTGAGCGAGAAGCCGACGCGAGAAGCGCCGTGGATGAGATCGAGGCCCAGGGCCAGCGTGCTCACGCCTTGCGGGTCGATTTCACCGGGACCACCCAGCTTGACAGCTTCGTCTCTGCATTCCGCGCCACGTTGAAGGATTGGGGTCGGACTGATTTCGACATTCTGGTCAACAATGCCGGAACCCTTCGCCTCGGGACATTTGACAAGATCACCGAAGATGACGTCGATCACGTCTACCAGACCAACTACAAGAGCGTGCTGTTTCTGACCAAGCGGCTGGCCGGGGATATCGCCGACAATGGCCGGATCGTGAACCTGGGGTCGGGGACCGCCCGCATCGCGTTTGGCCCGCTCGTCAGTTACGGTCCACTCAAGGCAGCACTGCAAAGCCTGACACTGTATTGGGCAAGTTTCTTCGGCGCACGTGGTATTACCGTCAATGCTGTCGCACCCGGCGGACTCGACGATGACTTCAATGCCCATCTCTTTGAGATCATGCCACCGGCACGGGACTACATTACATCAAACACCGCTCTCAAGCGGATCGGCCTGCCGAATGATGTCGCAGGCGTGATCGCTTTCCTGTGCGAACCACAGGCTTCATTCATCAGTGGTGCGATCATCAATATTGATGGCGGCTATCACCTGTGAGGTCTTCGATCTGTCTCGCACTTGAAATACACAAGTGTCGGCCTTGATTTCCTAGGTGGGCATTTGCGGGCGACTGATTTGACGGGCGCGTCAGTGTCTCTCTCAAAGACAAGGAGCGCGCGAATGTCCGCTTCTGGCACTTAGCGGACGTTTCGGCCTGCGTGACCCGGTGACCGCTTCTGACCCAAAGCGGTCATTCAATGTTTGTTTGTCTACACCCGGTCCTTGCGCTACTCATTGATGATGGACAAGCCTGAGGAGTTTTGATTTTTTGCTTTATCTACAATTAATTAGAACTGAGTGGACCGAAAAGAGCCGAGGCGGTGCGCAGGCTGCCCTCCGAAACAATACTCCCATGTCATTGCCTATTGAGATGGTCGACGACGGCAAAGCATTCGCTATTCAGTTTGTCTCCTGTGAGGAGAGCCTGGATTTTTTGCCGGCCAGCCGTTTGCTTCGCGCATCTGTGCAATTGCCTTCCAAATGGGCGTGCGCCGAACTCGCAATCACAGAAGGGCAATACCGGATCGGATTTGTTTGGGATGCCTTGGAGTGTGGCGCTCCCAAACGCCCTGATCGACATTTATTCTCTTTGCAGCCTGGCGAAGTAGGGCGGTTTCGTTGCAACGGTCGTTTTGCCGATGCCGATACCGGCAATTGGTTTTATCAGATGAGCACGTATAATTTCGCCAATATCGACCGATTGGATGCAGACATGTTTATAAATGCAGCGCTCAAGAAAGATATTTCGGTTCTTGAAGCGCTTCGGTGAGCTTCGTGCTGGCATGTGCAGAATCCGACAGCGAGGGTTGTGGGTGAAAGGGTGCCTGTCGAAGCCGTTGACCCAAACAAATAGAGCCCGTTGTGAGGGATTCAACGGACTTTCTGAACCGCAATGTCCGCCCCCGACCCGGAGCGGGCGACAGGCCCGCATGTAACGCGCTTCCAGAAAACAGTTCCTCCGATGGCGGAACTTGACTAGCCTTTGAGCCTTGGAGGCCAGAACCGCCCCGGTGTGCGCAAAACACTTGGCCGGCAAGCGTTCAGGACCAGGTATCATGCGCTCATTTTTCATGTTCTGTGTCGCTGCGGTTCTGACGGTGTGCCTTCTTGCGGGATCATCGCTCGACCAATCCGACGCGGCCGACTGCTTCGGCGAGGGCTGTTGCTGCAACGCCCAGGCGGGCGGCAATTGGGACGATTGCGCCGATCCGGCGACAAGATGTCGACTCCAGACCAGCGCGCCATATCTGCAGATTTGCACCAACAAGTCCGCAAGTCCGACAGTGATCGCGCCTCTGCGCTCAACTCAACCGGCGAATTGCAAGCTCCCCGCAGGCGCGAAGGACGACAAAGACGATAAGGACACTGCGGACTGCGTCGGTGCCGGATGCTGCTGCAATCTGCAGGCCGGCGGCAAGTGGCCGGATTGTGGGGATCCGGGCTTCGAGTGCCGCCGCCAGACCGGTCCGCCACACCTGCAGCTCTGCGTCGACAAGAGAACACCCGCGAGTGCACCCCTCCAACTTGCTCCGGGACAGCCGGCGAACTGTGTCAGAGTGGGTGGCCCTGAAGGGAACAAGGGCAAGCGCGCCCGCAAGAAGGGCGCGCCGCCTGCGCTGGACGACATCATCGACACCGGAGGAGACGGTCGCCTGTTCGACTACCAGATTTCCAAAGACGATCTCCGAGGTTGCGGCAATGGTGGTCCGCGCTACGGCAAGACATTACAGGAACACTTCAAAAAGTCGCATACCGATCCGAAGGGTATTTGGGGACGGGGATGGGACCTGATGGCGGTTGACCTGCCGTGCCCCCGCCTGACCGGAGGCAAGGTCGTGGAGTTCCAGCCGCTCTGCGACAAGTTTGCTCAAGGAACACCCACCGAAATGAGGATTGCGTCCAACGGATTGCCGGTCTGCGCCGAGACCGGTGGGGGGCCACTGGGAGAGGACAGTTTGCACGGCCGCTGGTGCATCCGAGGCACCTGCCTCCGTGGTGTGTGTGGAACCGGATACTATGGTCTCAATCCCGACACCGAAACCTCAACCAGGTATTTCAAATCCATGGTTGGGATCGTCAAATACAGGACGGGTACGCTCCATGCCGAGTGCTTCTACATGAAGCGGGAGGACTGGCTTAAGATCGTAGCAAAGCCTCAGTGACAAGGAATTGCGCAAGCAATTTGAAGATATTCCAGACAAGCAGAGCCCGGCAGCTATTCAGCTCGCGGGTGGATTTTTGGCCATTCTAGAAGCAGGCGATGTATCATATATGGCATGACTTCCGGACCAAGCCTGCTGGAGTTTTTGCAAACCGGCACACTGTCGCCCCTGGCGATAGGTATGAGCCGACAGGACGTTGAGTCCAGTCTGGGAAAGCCGGATGATGTTTCAACCTCGCGCAAGCCGCTGATCTGGAAATACGGACCGCTTCAGTTGACTTTCGACAATGCCAGGCAATATGCGCTCGCCGGTATCGAGCTTTACACAAGCGATCTGGACGAGCCCCTACCAGCCGCTTTGTGTGATCTGGCCGCGGATCCGATCTGGTCGAAGGATACAAGTGTTCAGACTATAGGATCTCATCTGGAGCCACTTGGGATTGAGCTCTCTCCGATTGAACATTCGACCTACGATGACCGAATTGGCCTGAGGACGGGAGCGGGTGTTGGGATTTACTTCCGCTCCCGTGGCGCCTTGCTCGATAAAATACTCTTTTATACCCAGAGAAGTTCCGGCCAGAACTGACAAGCGATCTGAACATATTGGTGACCTGTCTTGTGGTCGTACCCGAGGAGGAAAAACATGCCTATCGCTCGCACGGCCCATCTGATCGTCGCAGCACTGGCAGCTGTACAATTCACCGCCACATCGACCATGGCGCACGCCCAGGAAGCGGACATTCAAACCATCTATGCCACTGAGAAGGGCGCTTGCGGCGGTGGCCTCGACACCAAAGTCGAGATTTCTAAGGGGCGTATTGTTGGACCGGGATTCGACTGCACGCTCTCGACCGGCCGGCCAGCCGGGACCGGTCTGGTAGCATATGAGGCCAATTGTTCGGTTGACGGCAAGAAGACATTAAAGGGTCTGTCGCTTGACCTCGGAAACTACGAGGACCACTTTGAACTGGCGCTCCCTGGCCGCGAAGATTGGGTCAAACTCTATCCTTGCACGCCCGTACCGGGGCTGAAGAAGGCAAGGTCTCGATAGCAAACACGGATCAGTTGAACCTACAGCAGACTGTGACAAAGTCCGACCCTATCAATATTTACGGCAGAGCCAGGCCTGCTCGCCGTTTTCGATGTTCACGAGCATCGCGCGTTGTTGCGGCTCGCCGACCAGTGTGAATTTCTCTTCGATGCGCCACTTGCTGCGCTCGATGTCCTTGCGCTCGGACTTTGTGGCATTCCAGACGATCGTTACCTGGTCGTCGCGCAACGACCAGCGTCCAGCATAGACACCGCTGCCGTCGCTCGCCGTGCCGTCTGACGCGAGACCGAAACCGCTATCGGAAGCAGGGCACTCCTTGTCGTAACCCCACCAGCCGGCAAGCGGGCTTTGCTTGGCCTTGAGGGCCTGCACGGGCGAGGGCAGGAGAACAACCGTAGCCAAGAGCATCGCAACACAGGACCAGGTATTTCGCATTTTTGGCTCCATAATCGACATTGCCCAGACAATGTCCCGGTTCGTAGAAACAACAATCCCCCGTAGATAGGGATATACAATTATAACAAAGGCTGCATCGTTCGCTGTTGATGGTGTGGAGGGCACCTCCACCAGCGTCGCGATGTGCCAAATTGTGGTCGACACTGTGAGGCAGCGAGAGTCCGCTATTGGCACTTAGCAGATGTTCCAAGCCGTACCGATTGGAGTCCGCTTTTGACCCAAAGCGGACATTGCTACAGATCAAAGGTTTTGGCCAATATTGGATTGAATCGTGTCATAGCGCACTTCAGGCTCGCACAATCGATAGTCCGGCCATTAACTATCTGATTCAGGTCGAAATACGTTTTACCGCAGGAGGCTAAAAAGACTATTGGCGCGCGTTTCGCATTCCAGATACTCTGAATAGGCGGAGGTATCGCGTGAGACATGCTTGCCAGATTGTCGCCAGCTTCGTTGCGATGTTCCTCCTTTGCCTGAGCCTGGCTACCCCTTCAAACGCCCAGAACCAAGCCTTCGAGGCGGCCGAACAGGTCCCGGCCGGCATTAATAGTGTCATGCCGGGCGGCTTTTGGACGCTCGGCAAGGATGAAGGGTTTTTCCGGGTTGTCGTTGTCGCTGGCGGTGTCGAGCATGTGTCCCACCGGCTCTACATCCAGTGGATCAGGGTCAATTTGAAAACGCAAGGATATGAGCTTATCCGCACCGTGAACGTGAAAGAGCTCAATCTGGGGCACGGGTTTGTCCTGGAGGTTAGAACCTCCTTCGGCGAGATCAATTCATTCAAGATCGACATCACGGCAAACGGCCGGGGTGGCAAGACCAAAAGATTTGTGATCACCGCGACAGGCGACGGAAAATACGCAATCCAGTCCCGGTAGGGTTGGCTAATGAGAGAATGCGCTCAACGAAACACCAATAACCCCGCGAGAGTCCCATGATACTTAAAACATCGCTCACGGTACTTGCCGCCATCTTTCTTATGGGTGTCGAGTTGCCTGATGCATATGGTCGATCTGCACTCGATCGTTCGGCGGAACGGGAGGCGGCGCGGGCGCAATCGAAGAGGCGGGAGGAGCAGCGCGTAACCAATTTCAATAATCAAATCAAAGCCCGTCAGCAACAATTCAGAGAGGCTAACGGGACTTTGCAAACGTTGGCCAACGCATCGATTGCGGCTTGTGACCGTGCCAGTTTCCGAGCGGCAAAGTCCAGATTTAAGAAGATTTATGCCAGGGCAGAAGGCTGGTGGCAGGACCGAAGTAATTTCTTCGACAAACAGTCAAGAAAATATAAGAAAAAGCTCAGTGAAACACATGAAAAAATCGAAAGTTTGAGCAAAGAAAATTCAGATGCCCTTTCATTTGATCGCCGTGTGGGAATTAGCGCCCTTAGAGAGGTGCAATGGCGGAATGCCATGGATTTGGAATACAGAATAGCTGCACTAAAGAAGTTGGATGAGGCCGCCTGGTCGTACGATCATTTCATTGGTGAGAACACTCATCCCTTGCGGTACCAGTTAAAATATCCGGAAGATTGCACCAAGGAAACGCTTAGCCACAAGCCAAAAGATACCGGTAACGTCCCGAAGGATGAAGGGAAACATGCCGCCCTCAAAGACAAGGTGATACGGAAGGAGGACATTGAGAAAAATAAGGACAAGCCGGATGAAACGAGGAAGGAACTCAGAGAGGACCGCAGAAGACCTCCCAAGCCCAAAGCTGAAGAAGACCGAATTGTGGAAGCCGACGAGGGCGGGATGCTGGTAGGCAAATCGCTCAAACTCTCAGATCTGGATGGATGCGGCACTTTTCTCAGAATTAATTGGGACGAAATCATGGGGTTTGTGTCGACACCCTGCCCCGGCCTGACCGGCGGACGTGTCGCGACCCAGGGGGACTATCTGACTTACTGCAACAGTATTAAACGCACTCGAATGCATTGCGGGCCGCCTGGTCCAGGAACCGAGAAACGGATAGAAAAATCAGGCATTCAGGGCATGCCGTTCAACGTGTTTTGCCTCAGTCTCCATTTCAATATCTTAGGCAAGGGGGATTACAATAGCAGGTTCGCGCAGGGAAACCTTAGACCAGTCTTCAAATATGACAACGGCAGTCGCAAACTGGAGTGTTATTATGTTTCGAAGGAGCAGGCCAAATCCCTGTATCAACAATATAAGAACATCGGAAAGGACCCCAGTCCTGCCAAGCCGGTAGCGAGAGCCGAACCCAAAAATGATTGCAAGCCTGGCGGCGGTCTCGTCAGCGCCATGAACTGCGTTACAAAACGGATCGAGGGGGCCGGCGGTTCCGGCGCCAAGACCCCTGACTCTGCGGGCTCAACCGATGCGAACACAGGAACCACCACCACATCGGTCAAGAACCCGGATGGGTCGCGAACCGTCACAAAAACCGACAAGGACGGCAATGTGCTGTCCAAAGAGAGGGTGGGCAAAGCGCCCGCGTCGGCGAGCTCAATCGACAAGAAAACCGGCATCACCACAAAGTCCGTCAGAAATCCTGACGGCACGCGGACAGTGACCAAAACGGATAGGGACGGAAATGTCCTTTCCAGGGAGAAAGTTGGTAAATCCCCGGACTCGGCTAGTTCGACCAAACTGAACACTGGCGAAAAGATCACTTCCGTTGCCAATCCGGACGGTTCCCGGACCGTTACCAAAACCGACAAGGACGGCAATGTACTCTCAAGGGAAAAGGTGCGCTGAAAGCTGGAAAAAAGGTCAGTGGGGCGCAAGCAATTGTGAGGATGCGATGATGTCGAAGACAATACCGGTCCTGCTGGCCTTCGTTCTGATCTCTGGACCGGTGCTTGCGGCAACGAAAGAGCCGACGGTGGTTGCCTGCACTTTCGAGAAGCTGCCGTTGATGATCATGACAATCCGCGGCGGTATGGGCGCTTCCGACAACACTCTTCAGGTGGGTCAGACGCCGCCTGTTCCGCTAGAAATCGGGTCTGGTTTGTCAACAGCAACACACAATAAAAGGGATTTCATCTTTTCGCTGCGCTCGCCCGCCAGCGTCACGGTAAGTCGCGCAGGATCTGATGACCAGACATTCAGTGGCAAATGCATAAGCACCCTGCAGCCGTAAGTTTTGCAGTGATCGTCGTTGCACTGCTATCCGGCTTTGCGGTGCCAACACTGGCGGTCGCGGCATTGGATTGCACAAAGCTCGAACAATTGGAGTGTATGACCGAACGCCAATGCGCTTTCACTGGCTCTTTCGGTGGCAATGCGTGTGAGACAACCGCGGACCCTTGCGAGATCGCTTGGCAAGAGCTTCGCGACACACAGGCTTCATGCGAAGCGATGACAAGCTGTAGATTTGTCCCGAGGGAGTTGTGTTATTGCCCGCCGAACGTCGATTGCAAATGTGGTGGAGGAGCGCCCGACCGGTGTCACTTGGGAAGGTGATCCCTACCCGCGGCGGATTTCTCTTATTGGCACAAAGCAGAAGTTCAATTCTTGTAAGAAACAACGGTTGAGCAACTCTTTTAGCCTGTCATTTCGCCCCCTCACGCGACGAAGCCCAGCACGTCAGTCGCAGAACAGAAATAAGGAGTGACCGTTCTTGATTGCGTTTTGGCATGCATCACGGAATTGCGTGAGGGTTGGACGGTAAGGGTGCTTTGGGCCTAGCGGCATCAAGTATCTGTCGATTTCTCTGGCGAGCGTTGTCAGTTCATCTGGGGCAAACGCGCAGTCGGAATAGTAGTCACGCATGCGATTCAGCATCGGATAGGCCGAGGGCATGGCCGCGCCACCATGAAACAAACCGCTAAGGATATCTATTTCGAAGCTGCAAACAGGATGCATTTTTGACGCAGCGTCTTCAGAGTGGGCACTATGAACGTCTAACATTGTGATCGGTCCCCTTTTAGCGGTGAGACACATGACAGGGTTATACGAAAAATTCCGCGCTTCGTTCAATCGCGACGGCGGTAATGACGGTCACGACCGCTCATGGCACTTAGCAGACGTTCAGGACCAACAGGCGGTATGACTGCTTTGGGAAGCTAAGCGAAAGTTCAGGCGACCGACGTCTGCTGTTGGCGGTCAAGCGGACTCAATTGGCTGAGCAGCGCTATGTCCGCAAATGACCCAAAGCGGACGCATCGACAAATCGCATACCTATTCTGTGCAGTATGCAAATTTGCGCCTGTGAAGCGGTTGCTAATGGGTTGCCAGAATAGCCAATCGACACGAAGCCCGGGACAATGCCGGGGTCATCCTTCGCGTTGTTTCTCACTGCCTTCGAGATTCTTGATAACGCTGCCCCAAACCTGGGTGTTGGGCACCACGACAGTCTGATTTTCGGCGGTCAGGATTGTCGTCGAGACGGTATTCACCTGCTTAACCGTGCCAGACACCCCGGCCACTTGGACTCTGTCACCGACATCGAACGGCCTGTTGATCATCAGCAGCAGACCACTTGCCAGATTACTGAGTGTACTCTGCGCCGCGAAACCGATTATGAAGCTGGCACCGCCGAAGGCCGCCAGAAATGGCGTTATGTTGATTCCGGATAGGGACAAGACGATCACGATACCTATGGCAAGGATCAGCCAGTAGGCGATCCGGGAGAAAAAGTCGCGCAACAGCCTCGACATACGTGACACCCTTGTCAGGGCACGTCTGAACAATCCTGTAAGCATCCAGGCGATGACGATAGCGAGGACCAGCGAAGCCAGCAGGGACAACAGCCAGAGGCCAATACGGACGCCGCCATGGGGTGAAGTCAGCCACTCCATAGCAAATTTGCGAATCGTGTCTGGGTCGTTGAGCTGAAGGTCTCGGCGCAGTATTGCCACTGCAAACTGCCGATATTCCGCTAGGTCGTCCGGCTGACCACCTTTTGCCTGCCATTCCTCAAGAATCAGGTTCAGCTTGCGAAACATAAGGTTGCGACGTCGCAGCGCAGTGTCCAGATCTGCCTGCAGTTTCGGTTTGTCGGTTACTTTCCCTGACGACAGCTCGATATTGAGGTTTGCTACGTTCTTAACGTCCTGCCGCGTGAGCTTGAACCAGCGACTCGTGAGCTCAGCCAGTTCCGCGCGGGTCAGATGAATCAGGCGCTGGCTGAATTCTGTGTCGGACATGCTCGGGTCCGGGAGCGGCAGGATGTCTTCGGCCTTAGCCGGCGTGGCAGCAGGCGTCTCCTGCGCACAGACAGAGTCGGTTATCCCTCCGGTCAGAGCGGCGAACAGAAAGGCCAGCGTGAACAGGAGCTGGCGAGACAGGGTCATGTGCGACGCCGGCCAGCTTGCGCTTGAAATATAACCAGACCATGCATTTTGAAGAACCCTGACGTCAAAGTTTCCAGGCCAAAAAGTATAGGAGATTTCGCGACTCGCCTTTTTGTGGCAAGTCAACACAATGAGCAGCGGACATAATAAGGTGATTGAAATCAGCGGCATGCATTCCGACCCTATCTAGAGTGGTCTCAAACGGGAGATAAAGGACACGGCCATGATCAAAGGCAAGAACGTTTTCGTCTTTTTTGGCGTCGCGCTAATGCTCGCGACCTCTGCACCTGGCTTCGCTTGGGATATTCCTTCGATCTACCCGGGCATAACAACTCTGGGCGAGAGGACCGTCCCGGCCCCTGCAGGCCTCTCTCCGGAGATGCTTGAGGTCGTAAAGGAGCGGCAGATCCCGCCCGTCATTCCTGCACCCGAGACCACGGATGCTTGGCTGGAACTCCAAGCACGCTTCGATAAGCCTGGCGAAGAACTTGGGCGTCAGGCCGCCGCGCACAACGAGGCGACCTATGAAGTTCGGGAAATCGCGGGCGTCCGGACTTACGTCGTCACGCCCAAGAAGATGGATAAGCGCTGGGGGGATCGTGTCTTTGTACATACTCACGGTGGCGCGTGGGTCTTCGGCGGTGGCGATAGTGTTCTGCGCGAAGCTGTCTGGCTCGCGCATGGCCTCGGCGTAAAGGTGGTCTCGGTCGATTACCGCAGGCCTCCGCGCCACCCGTTTCCGGCCGCAGTCAATGATGCCGTGGCGGTCTGGCTGGAGGTGATCAAGAACCAAGATGCGGCCAAGACCGCGCTCTTCGGCACCTCCGCCGGTGGAAACATCGCTCTGGCGACGACCCTCAAACTCAAAAAGCTTGGCAAACCATTGCCAGGCGCAATCTTCGCCGGCACGCCAGCTACGGACCTGGAGAACGTCTCCGACACTTGGCACACCTTGACCGGGCTCGATCCGCTGGGCTCAAAGGAGGGAGTGATCGCTGGCGCTTTCGAGCTCTATGTCGGCAAGTCAGACCCTGCAAACCCGCTCCTGTCACCAGTTAATGGCGAGCTGGACGGGTTCCCGCCGACGATACTGATATCAGGCACGCGGGACTTGCTCCTCAGCGACACCGTGCGGATGCACCGCGCCCTGCGGGCAGCCGGAGTAGTTGCGGATCTCCATGTCTATGACGGGCAGACTCACGGCGACTACATGCAAAACCTGGTACGCCCCGTACCAGAGGCGGACGATGCTCAGCGAGAACTGAGGGCCTTCTTTGACAAGCACCTGCGGTAGCAGGATCGTCACTGTTTCGGGCGTAGTACTAGATTGGCATCAACTGTTTTTAATGTCCGCTGTTGGCACAAAGCGGACTTTCCCCGTTCATCTCACACGGTCAATTATTGTGGCTGGAACGGGCATAGTGCCGGTACGGCGAGCAGGATTGCGATCCGCAGGATTTGCTCGCGAAGAACGGCATAATGGAAATTTTAAACCGTCAGTCGGTTTCAGAATTGCGCATACTTAATGGCGTTTGGTGTATTGACAAAGTATGCAGTATTGACTGTCCGTAAAATCAATGTTCTCGGCAAGGAGAATGTAAATGTCGACACCATCTGTTATGCGAACGGGTCAACCATGTGTCCTTAAAGGTAGAGTCGTTACTATGGATGATGGACTTAGGGTCATCACCAACGGCTGTATTTACGTCAAGGATGGGGTGATCGTTTCTGTTCGAAAAGATGGAGACAAACCACCTGTCGGGTTCAGGAAAGCTGTGGTGATTCAAACAGGGGGAACTATTTTTCCAGGCCTAATCGAGCTGCACAATCACCTTAGCTACAATGTCTTACCGCTTTGGGACGTTCCAAAGAGGTATCAGCACAGAGGACAATGGCCCGGTACACCGCTCTATCGCCGGGACATTTCCGGACCGATGAATGTGCTCGGAAGAACTAAGGGCTATTCTGCTGCAATTGTCCGGTACGTAGAGGCAAAATGCTTGCTTGCGGGTGTCACAACATCCCAAGGCATTAGCCTTAGCAGCAACAAGGGAATAAATCGCTTCTATAAGGGCTATGTCAGAAACGTCGAACAGCCCATCGACAAATCGCTCCCCAAAGCACGAACGAGCATTCGAGATGTCGATCCTAAGAAAGTCGAAAAATTCTTCGCGGACCTGAAAAGAACATCTTGCATGTTGCTGCACCTAAGTGAGGGAAAGGGTGCTCGGGCGCGAAAACACTTTTTGGCGCTACAACGCAAGGACGAGAGCTGGGCGATCAATCGTGCATTGGCTGGAATTCATGCCGCAGCTTTGAACCGAACTGATTTTGGGGTCATGGGCAAGAAAAATGCATCCATCGTTTGGTCGCCGTTGAGCAACTATCTGCTCTATGGAGACACGGCTGAAATTGCCTCGGCAAAGGCCGAGGGTGTGAACATAACGCTCGGTTCTGATTGGTCACCTTCAGGGAGCAGGAATCTGCTAGGGGAACTGAAGGTCGCGGCAGCGGTTTCAGATCATCTTGGGGGCCTATTTACAAAGGCCGAGTTGGTCAGCCTGGTGACACGCAATGCAGCTAAGGCACTTCGCTGGCAGAAATCTCTTGGGACAATCGAAGCGGGCAAACTCGCGGACCTTGTTGTGATAAGCAGAAAATCAGGTGACCCATATGATCGATTGATCAGCGCAACCGAAGAAGACGTTGATCTTGTTATGATAAGTGGCACGGCAAGAGCTGGCCGAGCGAAATTGATGAAAAAATTGGGCAAAATAACGGAGGAGGTGAGAGTTGGATCGAAGGTGGTGGCGCTCAATCTAGATCCTGATGGCGCTGATGAGATTGTCGGTAAACTTTCGCTCGCAGATGCCCGAAAATTACTCGCAACTGGTATGAGGAAGCTTCCAGAATTGGCGAAAACTCTCGAACGAAGTGTGGCCTCGTTTTCTCCGAAAAGTTTCAGGGAAGAGGCCGAAACTTGGTACATCGATCTTGATCATGAGGATGGTGAAACCGTCTTTGCGCTATTCAAGAAGACGGCGGCCGCATTGAAGGAGCCAAGAAAAAGACCGCTTTCAAAGAGTGTGCAGCCCATGAAATTAGACGGACTAACGATGTCTGGTGATAACGGATACAGAGCTAGAATTCGAAGATCGAGAAATTTGCCCAACTTTCTGAAAGCGGCATTTCGATGATTCGAGAATCTGGCTCTTTTAATGTCGAATGAAAACTGGAATCTGGGTTGTAATTATGGTGGCTGTCACCGCAATTTAACCGTGCTCAAAGGTATGGGCCGAGATGGTCCAGGCAAAATGGAAAACGCAATTCCGGAACTCACTGAGAACGGTATGGCTCCAAACCAGATGGACGCACCTCACGTCCGCTTGTGGCGCGAAGCAGCCGTTCAGCGACCACAGTCAGAACGACCGCTTTAGAGTGCTAAGCGGAAGTTCAGAGCGTCAATATCTGCTGTTGGGGGTGTAGCGGACACTCACGCGGGCGGTCTGCCACGGCTGATTTTGACCCACAAGAGACGAAGACCAGCACGGTCTGGGTACCAGAGGTTAGGGTCAGGGCCCATTAATCAGCGGAGATTGCCCGGTGCCAGATCTCGGCAACGACCGCATATCCGGGGCCATTCGGATGATTGCCATCCTCGCTGAGGGTTGCCGGGTCTTCGAAGATCTTTGTATCGAAGAAATCGACCGTGCTGGCACCGTAGCTGGCGGCCACCTCCCGAATCACCGCGTTGTACTTGCCCGTCTGCACCGACATTCGCGAGACGTCGTCGGCGGTGATCTTGTCGTAGCTGTCTCTGCGCAGCTGGGGATTCCTCATCACCGGCCGTTTCGATTGATCGTCCAGGAGCGCGATGTAGAGGCGAGCCCCGGTGGCCTTCAGCGACACCAGAATGATCTTGACGTTTCGGGTGAATAGCTGCAGGGCCTCCGGTTCACAGCGCGCGTAGTCGTTCCCGTAGTCTTCGGGACAGACGTAGTTGTATAGGCCGAAGAGATCGTTACTACCGATCCAGACCAGAGCCAGCCTGGGGGCGTCGCCTGGTGCTGCCCGCAGCGCTGCGACGGCGGGCCCAAGCTGCGTATTGATCAGGTCATCCGAAGTCCAACCCGACTGAGCGAGATTCTTCAGTGTCGAGCCTGGAGCCTTCTCGGAGATCTTCTCCAGCAGCCTGGCCGGATAGCCGCCATCCGCCTCGTCCCCATCGCCCACGGTCAGGCTGTCCCCCAAGGTCACCAGGGTGTCCGCCTCCGTGGAGGCCGAGGTGACGCCGAGCAACAAGATGGTTGCGAGAAGTGCGGATCCAACTCTGACCATGCCGGGCCCTCCCTCGACCAATTGGAGACCTTATCCGGGATTCCCCATGTGGGGCCTTCCCAGTAGCTTGAGCGTGACCCAAAACCGTCCTTGGGGCAAGGCGCTGGCCTATTGCAGGGCATCATCGGTCGGGTTCCATGCGACGCAGGCCCAATTTGCGGCGCAGGCGAGCGAAACTGACCTCTGGGCCGCTTTTCCATACACACCCCTCCTGTCGTCTGCGTCGCATGAGTAGTATCTCGTCAGTCATGTCGGGGCGGGCGCCAGTCTGAGCCGGTCGATGCGGTGTAGGATGTGGGCGAACAAGTCACGAGGCACGGCAACCTCAGCCATCTGGAACGTCACGTACCGTCCGTGGCGAACGATCTTCGTGCCGATCTTGACGAGCTTTTCCCTGAGCGTCATCAGCGACCAATGCTCGACCGCCTTTGGCAGAGCGAGCGTGTACATGACGTTGACGAGATCGTATGCGCAAGGCGCATGCACTTCCCAAGCTGCTCGAATTCCGCTTTTGATTCTGTGGACGGCTCCTCCACCGGCATCGCGATGTGCCGCCGTGTGGCATTTTCAAAGCTGCTGCGAATGACCGTTCCTGGCACTTAGCAGACGTTTGGGATCAACAGGCGGCATGACTGCTGTCGGGGTGGAGCGGACTCGAATGGCTGAACCGCGCAATGTCCGCTTCTGACCCAAAGCGGACAGCGCTCTTTCGCGTGCCGAGACACAATCCTGGCAGGTAGCGATTTCGGGCGATTTCGTGAAGCCTACGTCTCTGGTTAAAACGACCATTTCCATCCTTTGCCTATGCACAAACTTTGAAGCGCCGCTATGAAGCGGATCAGGGTAGAGCGCACGGAATACTGCTAGGAGTTTCAGTCAAGAACGGCAATATGCGCGGGACAATTCCGCCAAGGCAGGCAATCATGTTCTACCGGGGTCGCGGATCAGCAAACGACCACGTTGTGAAAGTGCGCCATGTTGTGATGCTGCTGCTGGCGGCCTTGACGCTCGCGGCCGTCCTTATCGGTTTGCTCAGTCGCAGCGCCGCCGCGCAAAACGGTGTCCGGCAGGGCGAGGCCTTTGTCACTCGCTTCGCGGGAACTGCCCTTAAGGACGGGCGCACGGTGATTGACACGACCGGCACCGTCGGAAGCATTGTCGATGTTCGCCAGCCGGGCGGCCCACCGCGCGGTGAACATTGGTGGAATGAGCCACAACGTTTTCCTGTCACAGCGGCTCAGGTAGGCCAGGTTTTCGGCGCGGCAATGGACGACGCGACCCCGCCGAACATTTACGTCACGGCCACGTCTGCATTCGGCCTGCACCGCAATCCTGCCAACACAGACTGGATGTCCGGCATGTGGGGTTCCCAAGGCGGCCCCGGCACGGTGTGGAA
>DEIT01000125.1:0-7276 GCA_002352635.1 Hyphomicrobiaceae bacterium UBA2767
ACGGCCGGCTTTGGCGGCCTTCAGGATACCGGCGGTATCCTGCCCACTCTTTCCGGGCAAAAACCCGAGATCAAACCCGGCGACGCGCGATGCGGCATGGTGCAGGACATTGAAGCCGTTCCAGTCCTTCTTCACCACACCTGTTGCAGCCGCCAGTTTCGCCGCCAACGCCATAATGCTGGCGCCATCCGAGCGGGCAAGCGCGCCGCTACCAACAACAATCATGGGTCGCTTGGCTGATTTGAGTGTCTTGGCGAAGGCATGTTTGCCATTGGCGATATCGGCAAGTGATTTCGGTCCGGCACCAATATAATCGTATTCATATGTGAGATCGGCTTCCGGACCGATGACGCCTACTTTTAAAGCACCTGCACGCCATCGTCTGCGTAACCGGGCATTCACCACGGCAGCTTCCGAGCGAGGATTGCAACCAACCAGAAGCAGTGCATCCACCTCATCAACGCCGGCGAGGGTCGAATTGAACAGATAACTTTCTCGCCCCATTGCCGGGTCTATCGCAGCCCCGTCCTGTCGGCAGTCAATATGGGGTGATCCGATCTGGGTCATCAGATCCTTAAGCGCATACATATCCTCAGCGCCTGCGAGGTCTCCCGCGATTGCTGCAATCCTGGATCCCTTGACCGGCTTCAGCTTGCGCGCGATCGCAGCGAACGCTTCATCCCATGTGGCAGGACGCAGCTTGCCGCGGCTGCGCACATAGGGCTGATCAAGGCGTTGTGTGCGTAACCCGTCCCAGATGAAGCGAGACTTGTCGGAAATCCATTCCTCATTCACGTCATCATTGTTGCGCGGCAGAATGCGCATGACTTCGCGGCCCCGCGTGTCGACGCGGATGTTGCAGCCAATGGCGTCCATCACATCGATGGATTCCGTGTTGCGCAATTCCCACGGACGTGCCGCGAACGCATAAGGTTTCGATGTGAGCGCACCCACAGGGCAAAGGTCGATCACATTGCCGGACATTTCCGACATCATGCCCTGCTCCAGATAGGTTGTGATCTCCACATCCTCGCCGCGGCCCGTCATGCCGAGTTCTTCAACGCCTGCCACCTCTGTCATAAAGCGGACGCAACGCGTGCAGTGGATGCAGCGTGTCATGATGGTCTTGATGAGCGGACCGATGTTCTTGTCCTCGACCGCGCGTTTGTTTTCCTTGAACCGGCTTCCGTCGACCCCATAGGCCATGGCCTGATCCTGCAGGTCGCACTCGCCGCCCTGATCGCAGATTGGGCAGTCGAGCGGGTGGTTGATGAGCAGGAACTCCATCACCCCTTCCCGCGCTTTCTTTACCGTTTCGGAATTGGTGCGGATCTCGGGCGGCTCGCCGTCGCGACCAGGGCGAAGGTCGTTGACGCCCATGGCGCATGAGGCCACTGGTTTCGGCGCGCCCACCACTTCGACAAGGCACATGCGGCAGTTGCCGGCGATCGAAAGGCGTTCGTGGTAACAAAAACGCGGGATTTCCACGCCGGCCTCTTCGCAGGCCTGGATCAGTGTGATGCCGTCCGCGACCTCGATGTCGGTGCCGTCTATTGTGAGCTTAGGCATGCCGTGCTCCCGCTACCTTTTGCCCTGACGGGTGCGAAAATACCCGACAGCCGTCAAGGTCGTTCCCGGACTTTAATATCCAACGAGCCTTGTGTGACTGCGGCATTTCTCTCGCCATATCCACTGTGCTACTCCGCCGCTGCCGGTTCACGCACCGCGCCATCCGGCTTCGCGTTTGAGCTGTATTGATCGATTCGTTCCTCGATGACATGGCGGAAGTGGGTGATGAGCCCCTGGACTGGCCACGCGGCCGCATCGCCGAGCGCGCAAATCGTATGCCCTTCGACCTGATAGGTCACTTCCAGAAGCATGTCGATTTCCCGTTTTTCCGCCTCGCCGCGCGCCATGCGATCAAGGACGCGGTACATCCATCCTGTTCCTTCCCGGCAGGGTGTGCACTGGCCGCAGCTTTCATGCTTGTAGAAATAGGACAGCCTGGCGATGGCGCGGATAATATCCGTGCTCTTGTCCATGACGATGACGGCTGCCGTGCCGAGGCCCGACTTGAGCGCCGCGAGCGAGTCGAAGTCCATGTGCAAAGACTGGCAACTGTCGACAGGCAGACAACGCACCGACGACCCACCCGGTATAACGGCAAGCAGATTATCCCAGCCACCGCGCACACCGCCCGCATGGCGCTCCAAAAGTTCCTTCAGCGGGATGCCCATTTCTTCCTCAACATTGCAGGGCCGGTTCACATGCCCTGAGATGCAAAAGAGTTTGGTGCCGGTGTTGTTGGGGCGGCCAAGAGCGGAAAACCAGCTCGCACCGCGTCGCAGTATGTCCGGGGCGACCGCGATGCTCTCAACGTTGTTGACGGTGGTCGGCGCGCCATAGAGCCCGGCATTTGCGGGGAACGGAGGTTTGAGGCGCGGTTGGCCCTTCTTGCCCTCCAGGCTCTCCAGAAGGGCTGTCTCCTCGCCGCAGATGTAAGCGCCCGCACCATGGTGCAGATAAAGATCGAAATCATATCCATGGACGTTGTTTTTGCCGATCAGCTTGGCGTCATAGGCTTCGTCGATGGCCGCCTGTAGGACTTCACGCTCGCGGATGAACTCACCGCGAATATAGATGTAACCGGTGTTTGAACCCATCGCGAAGCCGGCAATCAAACACCCCTCGATCAGCAGATGCGGATCGTGGCGCATGATCTCCCGGTCCTTGCAGGTTCCGGGCTCGGATTCATCAGCATTAACAACGAGATAATGGGGCCGGCCATCAGACTGCTTTGGCATGAACGACCACTTGAGTCCGGTAGGGAATCCGGCGCCGCCACGCCCGCGCAAACCTGATGCCTTGATCTCGTCAATGATCCAGTCGCGGCCATTCTGTAGAAACTTTTTTGTACCGCGCCAGGCGCCGCGTTTCTTGGCGCCCTTGAGGCCGGCGTCTTCAAATCCGTAAAGGTTGCGAAAGATACGATCTTCGTCCTTCAACATTATTTTCCGCCCCTCTTCGCCGCCGGTTTTGCCCTGGTGGACGGTTTGGCTGAAGCTTTTCCTTTTGGATTTGCGCCATTGAGCAATGTCGTCGGACCGCCTTCTGGACAGGAAAACTGACGACCGTTTTGCGGGCCGGGAGTAACCGCTTTCCCTTCGCGCAGATCGGTAAGCAATTGCTCGAAACTCTCCGGCGTCAAATCCTCGTAGTAGTCCTTGTTGATCTGCACCATTGGCGCGTTGGTGCAGGCACCCAGGCATTCGACCTCAAGCCAGGAGAACACACCGTCGTCGGTGACCTGTTGCTGCTCGCCGATGACGCGGCGGCACACATCCTTGAGCTCGTTGGCTCCCCGCAGCCAGCAGGGCGTCGTACCGCACAGTTGGACGAAATATTTTCCGACCGGCGACAAATTGAACATGGTGTAGAAGGTCGCGATTTCGTAGACGCGGATGTAGGCCATGTCGAGCATGTTGGCCACCGCGCGAAGTGCGGGTTCCGGCAGCCAGCCGTCATGTTGTTCCTGGGCCCGCCAGAGAAGCGGGATGACAGCCGAAGCCTGCCTGCCTTTCGGGAATTTCTTGATCTGGTTTTTCGCCCACTTCAGATTCGCAGGAGAAAACTCGAACTTTTTCGGCTGGACGGAATCAAGGCGACGCACACTCATCGATCCACCTCCCCGAAAACAATGTCCAGTGAACCTAGAATGGCGGAAACGTCAGCCAGCATGTGTCCCTTGCACAGGAAGTCCATGGCCTGAAGGTGCGCAAAACCCGGTGCCCGGATTTTGCACCGATAGGGACGGTTGGAGCCATCCGATACGAGAAAGACACCAAACTCACCTTTCGGCGCTTCGACCGCGGCATACACTTCGCCCTCGGGAACATGGTAGCCCTCGGTGAACAGCTTGAAGTGATGAATAAGCGCTTCCATTGAGCGTTTCATCTCGCCGCGCTTGGGTGGGACGATTTTCTGGCTCGTGGTTGATACAGGGCCGCCCTGTTCACGAAGTTTGTGACAGCATTGCCGCATCAGGCGAACCGATTGGCGCATCTCTTCCATGCGAATGAGATAGCGATCGTAGCAATCACCGTTCTTGCCGATTGGAATTTCGAAATCGAGCTCGCTATAGCACTCATAAGGCTGAGCTTTTCGCAAATCCCAAGCCGCACCGGAGCCCCGTACCATGACCCCGGAAAACCCCCAGGCGAAAGCGTCATCTAATTCGACAATGGCGATATCAACGTTGCGCTGCTTGAAGATGCGGTTTTCGGTCAGCAACCCTTCAATGTCGTCGAGCACCTTCAGGAAGGGGTCGCAAAATGCCTCGATATCGTCAATGAGATCGGGAGGCAGATCCTGATGTACTCCGCCGGGACGAAAATACGCGGCATGCATGCGCGAACCGGACGCCCGCTCATAGAAGATCATCAGCTTCTCGCGTTCCTCAAAACCCCATAACGGTGGCGTCAGTGCGCCGACATCCATGGCCTGGGTTGTGACGTTGAGGATATGCGAAAGGAGCCGGCCAATCTCCGAATAGAGGACACGGATCAACTGGGCGCGGCGCGGCACATCGATACCGAGCAGCTTTTCAACGGCGAGCGCGAAGGCGTGCTCCTGGTTCATGGGCGCGACGTAATCAAGCCTGTCGAAATACGGCACGGCCTGAAGGTAGGTTTTGTGCTCGATGAGTTTTTCGGTGCCGCGGTGAAGGAGCCCGATGTGAGGGTCCACTCGCTCAACCACCTCGCCGTCGAGTTCAAGTACGAGACGCAGTACGCCATGAGCAGCCGGATGCTGAGGGCCGAAATTGATGGTGAAATTACGGATTTCGGTTTCTGCCATGGCCTCGCCGCGCCTTATCCGTTCAGTCTCGCGCGTTTGTCGTCCACGCGCGCGTTAAACCGGTCCCATTTCACGATGAAACGTTCATGACGGCCATCGCTGATCGCATCAACCCCATCATGTGCCTTCACGACAAATGTCGCTTTTGGCCCTCTCAATTCGGTCATTTCGGCATCGACCGTGACCGTCAACCCCGGAGGTGTTGCCGCCGTGTGAGAAAAATCGACATGGGTCCCAAGGCTCCCCTCGCCCGCATCCAGATGGGGCTCAAGCAATTGGATGCATGTCCATTCCATCAGCCCGACCATAAAGCCGGTTGCCAAAACATCCGGCATCACCTGAAATTGCGGCGCCTCAGGGTACAAGTGCGGAACGGTTTTGTTTTCCGGAACCTTGTACTCAAAACGGTAAGTCAGTCCGGGTATCAGCGTATCTCTCACGACTTCGCCTTCCCGTTGCCGCCTTCATCCGCCTTTTCATCTCCCGGAAGAACATAGTCGGCTCCCTCCCACGGGCTGATTGCATCGAAATTGCGGAATTCCTGTGCCAGTTTTACCGGTTCGTAGACAACGCGCTTTTGATCCTCGTCATAGCGCACCTCGACAAAACCGGTGAGAGGGAAGTCCTTGCGCAGGGGATGACCCTGAAATCCGTAGTCGGTCAGCAAACGGCGCAGGTCGGGATGGTCGGAAAACAGGATGCCGTAAAGATCGAAGGCCTCGCGCTCGAACCAGTTTGCGGCAGGAAAAATATCAACCACACTTGGTACGGGTGTTGCCTCATCGACGCTGGTCTTGATCCGGATGCGCATGTTCTGGCGCGGGCTGAGGAGGTGATAGACCACGTCGAAACGCCTACCGCGTTCGGGGTAATCGACCCCGGCGATATCGATCAGGCAATCGAACAGACAGCGGGCATCACTTTTCAGAAGCTTGATTGTCTCGGCGATGTGTTCGCAGGATACATCGATCGTCAATTCGCCATAGGCCACCGTCCAGCCATTGACGATGTCATCGCCCAGCGCTTCCGCAACATAGTCCCCAAGGTCTCGTAGGCCCGCGTCCATATTTCCCCGCCGCTCGCTCGCTTTTGCCTCTAGCGTTCTATCGTGCCAGTCCGGCGAATTTTTTGCTGTAGAAGCAAAATGCCGTAGAGCAACGCTTCCGCTGTAGGCGGACAACCAGGAACATAAATATCGACCGGAATGACACGGTCGCAGCCACGCACAACGGAATAGGAATAGTGATAGTAACCGCCACCATTGGCACAACTTCCCATTGAGATGACGTAACGGGGTTCTGGCATCTGATCGTAAACCTTGCGGATTGCCGGTGCCATTTTATTAGTCAGCGTGCCCGCAACGATAATCACATCCGACTGGCGCGGGCTCGCGCGCGGGGCGAAGCCGAAACGTTCCACGTCGTATCGCGGCATCGACGCCTGCATCATTTCGACCGCACAACAGGCAAGCCCGAAGGTCATCCACATCAGCGAACCGGTGCGCGCCCAGTTGATCAGCTCATCGGTTGAGGTGACGAGAAATCCCTTATCGGCAAGTTCATTCGAAATCTCGGTGAAATACGGAGAGACTTGCGTCTGGTTAGCGGCAGCACCGTCGCGACGGTGGTCGAAGACCGGTGTGGGGATTAATCCCATTCGAGCGCCCCTTTTCGCCATTCGTAGATAAAGCCGATTGTCAGAATGCCGAGGAAAATCATAACGGCCCAGAAACCGGCAATGCCTGCTTCCCGAAACGAGACGGCCCATGGAAACAGGAACGCTACTTCGAGGTCAAAAATAATGAACAGGAGCGCGACCAGGTAGAACCTCACGTCGAACTTCATGCGGGCATCGTCGAACGCCTTGAAGCCGCACTCGTAAGCGGACACCTTTTCGGGGTCGGGGTTTGAGATCGTGACAAAAAACGGCGCTGCGATGAGCGCCAGACCGATGAACAGTGCCACGCCGATAAAAATCACGACGGGCAAGTAGTCCAGGAGCAGTTCGTTCATGGCCTCACCTGCTGTGCGCTGTTTCCCTGAATGAATAAGGGGCAAGCTCAGCAGCCTTTGGGGACTGGGTTGCGCCTGCAGCGTACCTTTGCATGGATTCTATTCCAACGCCCGCATTGTAGTTGAAAGTTCACCCCCGCTTCAATCAGAGGTTTGGATAGTATCGTGTTTGAGACGCTTTAGCGCACCTCATATGGCATGGCAAGGCTGCGCGCCAAGGGCTGTGCAAACCGGTTGGCAAGAGTGAGTTTCTGTTGATTTTTTGGATGATGGTGGCGGGAGTGACGGGACTCGAACCCGCGGCCTCCGGCGTGACAGGCCGGCGCTCTAACCAAACTGAGCTACACCCCCTTGAAGAAGGGCTAACTGCCCCGGGGCCTCCAAGAACGCACCGGTGTATGACAGTG
>DEIT01000125.1:7375-17160 GCA_002352635.1 Hyphomicrobiaceae bacterium UBA2767
GGCAATCGCCACATGGCAAGTAGGCAAATGAAAGCCCCGCCGGTTAGGCGGGGCTTTCGGCTTGTTCGTAGGTAGATTGGAACTTAGTTGTTCACGGTCTCTTTCAAGGCTTTACCCGCCTTGAATTTTGGTACACGCGACGCAGGGATCTGGATCGATTCACCGGTGCGTGGATTGCGCCCGGTTGATGCCTTGCGCTGAGCCACCTGGAAATTGCCAAAACCGACAATCCGGACGGTATCGCCGGACTTCAAGGCGCCGGCAATTCCGTCAAAAGTTGCATCAACGGCTTCCGCCGCTGCTTCTTTGGAAATTTGCGCTTGTTGCGCAACGAGTGAGACCAGCTCTGTCTTATTCACGGATCTGTCCTTTCGATTGCTATTTCGTACGAGTCGCTAATCGCACTTGTTAACGCATTCCAGGAGTGTCCCGAATCGCTAACGACTCACAACATAATACCGAAAAAAATCCCAGAAAACCGGCAAAAATGCAGTTTTGTGAAAAGAGTTTGACAGCGGGCCAAACAAGTTTCTGACGGGGTTGGGACCAAATCGGCGCTGACTAGTGCGCCGTCAGGCCGGTTTCGGCATCCCCGTCACCGGAGACCGAAGCCGCCTCGGCGGCTGCAGCCTCATCCCATTCAATCGGTTCCGGCTCACGTACCAGTGCGATCTTGAGAACCTCATCCACCTGAGAAACTGGAATAATTTCAAGGCTGTTCTTCAATTCATCAGGAATTTCAACCAGTTCCTTGGCATTCTCCTCAGGAATGAGAACGGTCTTCACGCCACCGCGCATCGCCGCAAGCAGCTTCTCTTTCAGCCCGCCAATCGGGAAGACGCGGCCTCGCAATGTAATCTCACCGGTCATGGCGACATCTTTACGCACGGGAATGCCCGTCATCACCGAGACAATCGCAGTCACCATTCCGACACCGGCAGAAGGCCCATCCTTAGGTGTTGCGCCTTCAGGCACGTGAACGTGAATATCGCGTTTGTCGAACAAAGGCGGCTCAATGCCGAAATCGACGGCGCGTGATTTGACGTAGGCGTTCGCGGCCTGAATCGACTCCTTCATGACGTCGCGCAGATTTCCGGTAACCGTCATTTTGCCCTTGCCGGGCATCATGACGCCTTCGATCGTGAGCAACTCGCCACCTGTTTCCGTCCAGGCAAGTCCGGTGACCACACCAACAAGGTCTTCGCGCTCCGTCTCGCCGTAGCGGTATTTCGGAATACTGAGATATTCCTCCAGGTTGTCCATCGTGATCGATACGGACTTGTTGTCGGTTGTCAGCAGTTCCTTGACCGATTTGCGTGCCAGCTTGGCAAGCTCGCGTTCAAGATTACGCACACCGGCTTCGCGCGTGTAACGGCGAATGACTTCAAGCAGCGCGTCGTCCTTGATTTCCCACTCATCGGTTGTCAATGCATGTGACTTGAGCAGTTCCGGAATGAGGTGACGGCGTGCGATCTGCACCTTTTCGTCCTCGGTGTAACCGGCGATACGAATGATCTCCATGCGGTCCATCAGGGCCGGAGGGATATTCAGCGTATTGGCCGTGGTCACGAACAGAACATTGGAGAGGTCATAGTCAACCTCAAGGTAGTGATCGTTGAAGGCATTGTTCTGTTCAGGGTCGAGGACCTCGAGGAGCGCCGATGCGGGATCTCCGCGGAAGTCCGCGCCCATCTTGTCGATCTCGTCGAGAAGGAAAAGCGGATTGGTCTTTTTCGCCTTCTTCATCGACTGGATGACCTTGCCGGGCATCGAACCGATATAGGTGCGCCTGTGGCCACGAATTTCCGCTTCGTCGCGCACGCCACCCAAAGACATGCGAACGAACTCACGGCCCGTAGCACGGGCAATCGATTGGCCGAGCGATGTCTTGCCGACACCGGGAGGGCCAACGAGACACAGGATCGGACCTTTTAGTTTGTTGGTGCGCGCCTGCACCGCGAGGTATTCGACAATACGGTCTTTCACCTTTTCCAAGCCGTAGTGATCCTCGTCGAGGGTCTTCTGGGCTTCGTCCAGATCCTTCTTGATCTTGCCCTTGACGCCCCATGGGATGTTCAACAACCAATCGAGATAGTTGCGCACGACAGTCGCTTCGGCAGACATCGGGCTCATCTGCTTGAGTTTCTTCAACTCGGCAGTTGCTTTTTCCTTGGCTTCCTTGGAGAGGCGTGTGGACTCGATCTTGTCTTCAAGTTCCGAGATATCGTCACGGCCATCTTCGGCGTCGCCGAGTTCCTTCTGGATGGCTTTCATCTGCTCATTCAGATAGTACTCGCGCTGGGTCTTCTCCATCTGCCGCTTGACGCGCGAACGGATCTTCTTCTCGACCTGAAGCACGGAAATCTCACTCTCCATGAGTGCGTAAACGCGCTCAAGCCGGGCCGTTACGGAGACGGTATCGAGAATTTCCTGCTTGTCGGCGATCTTGATGGCCAGATGAGAGGCAATCGTATCAGCGAGTTTCGAATAGTCCTCAATCTGCGTAACCGTGCCGAGGACTTCCGGTGAAATTTTCTTGTTGAGACGGACATAGCTTTCGAATTGGGCAATCGCGGACCGGGCCAGCGCCTCGACCTCGTCACTTGCACCGATTTCTTCCTCAACCGGTTCGATGGCGGCTTCAAAATACGCGTCGTTTTCCACGTAATCCGAAATACGAACCCGCTCGGTGCCTTCGACCAGAACCTTGACCGTTCCATCGGGCAGCTTCAGCAACTGCAGAACAGATGCAAGGGTGCCGAGCATATAAATGTCGTCTGTCGATGGCTCATCGTCGCCAGCGTTCTTCTGGGCAACGAGCAGAATCTGTTTTTCGCTCTGCGTCACCTCTTCAAGAGCATTGATCGACTTCTCGCGGCCGACAAACAGCGGCACGATCATGTGCGGGAAGACAACAATATCCCGCAGCGGTAACACAGGATATGCGTCACCACTCTTGGGTTTGGCTGGCGCTTGCTCTTTTTCGTTTTCTTTTTCGTCGCTCATATCTCTGTCCTAGCTGAGGTGTGGACGCTCCGAACTGCGCAGGCACTGTATCGGGGCATACGTTTCAACGGTGCCCCTGCTGGATCAAATAACTTAGCTTAGCCATCAAACGCCGAACTCTAACGTTCAGAATGATTCCAGTACACCGCAACGGGACTGGGGTTACGGACACGTTGCCGCAGCCGTGCATATAGGTGGACGCCACTGTCAGTCGAAGTCAAGCGACCGCTACACTAGTCGTTAAAACCAATGCGTGACCGTATGATGGTTAAGATTCGGCGGCGTAGGCAAGAGAAGATGTAGGAAGCCGAGGTCTCAGGTTCAAGCGCTGGACTCAATTTCTTCCGCGCGCTCGGAATAGATCCGCAGCGGTCGTGCCGATCCTTCAACAACTTCAGGGCTGATCACAATTTCCTCAATACCCTTGAAGCTGGGCAAATCAAACATCGTATCGAGCAGAATGCCTTCCATGATCGAGCGCAATCCGCGCGCGCCGGTTTTGCGTTCAATTGCACGGCGAGCGATGCCCGAAAGCGACTCGTCAGAGAAGGTTAGCTGGACGTCTTCCATTTCGAACAGACGCTGATACTGCTTGACGAGCGCGTTCTTCGGCTCGGTCAGGATTGTGATGAGAGCGTCCTCATCGAGGTCTTCGAGCGTCGCGAGCACCGGTACGCGTCCGATGAACTCGGGAATGAGACCAAATCGGAGCAAATCCTCCGGCTCGACATTCTTCAGCAGCTCACCCATTTTGCGCTCATCATCCGCCTCGACAGTTGCGCCAAAGCCAATCGACGTGCTGCGGCCGCGCTTGGAAATAATCTTTTCAAGGCCGGCAAACGCGCCACCGCAAATAAACAGGATATTGGTGGTGTCGACTTGCAGGAATTCCTGCTGCGGATGCTTGCGTCCACCCTGCGGCGGGACACTTGCAACAGTACCTTCCATGATTTTCAGCAGCGCCTGCTGGACACCCTCACCCGACACGTCTCGGGTGATCGACGGATTGTCGGATTTGCGGGAAATCTTGTCGACCTCGTCGATATAGACGATGCCGCGTTGAGCGCGCTCGACATTGTAGTCTGCTGACTGAAGCAGCTTGAGAATAATGTTTTCGACGTCTTCACCGACATAGCCGGCTTCGGTCAATGTTGTTGCATCGGCCATTGTGAAGGGAACGTCGAGGATACGTGCAAGCGTCTGTGCGAGCAGCGTTTTGCCGCAACCGGTCGGACCAATAAGCAGAATATTGGATTTGGCCAGTTCGACGTCCGCGTTCTTGCCGGAATGATTGAGGCGCTTGTAGTGGTTATGAACAGCGACGGAAAGGACGCGCTTGGCGTGATCCTGGCCAATGACATAGTCGTCCAGCACCGTGCATATCTCGCCAGGTGTTGGGACACCGTCACTGGATTTAACGAGCGAGCTCTTGTTCTCTTCGCGGATGATGTCCATGCACAATTCGACGCATTCATCGCAGATAAATACGGTGGGTCCGGCGATCAGCTTACGGACCTCATGCTGGCTCTTGCCACAGAAGGAACAGTAAAGTGTATTCTTGGAGTCGTTACCGCTCGATTTGCTCATTCTACTCATCCTGGTCCGGGCCGGGCATTTATCTGCCGATGAGGCAGTAACATGTCCGGCGGTACCGTCGACTTAGTCCGTGGAACTTCCCTGGACCGATTTTAAGGCGGGAAGAACCCCTGCCCGTGAACTCAACATGCTATTCGCGGATTGATCAAGAATTGATTAATCCAGTAAGGTGCGTCTTTCTAGTTCGTTACCGAAACCCTGACAGCCTGGCGTGCACTTCCGCACTCGACATCTGATTGTGCGTCCTCTTGTGTGTATTTCAATATGGGCGATTTTTCGAACACTGGCAGGCTATAGATTCCACAAATTTCCGTGACGTTAACAGATATGTACCCGATCATGTAGCAACAAGAGCAAGACACGGGCCAATTTTGGGCAGCCAGCGTCAATACAAGCGATTAGTCCCCATCTTTCTCGGTTTTTTCCTCACCCTCGTCCTCTTCGGGCATTGACCGTTTCATTATGACATCATCAACAATGCCAAATTCCTTGGCTTCTTCGGCGTTCATGAAATAGTCGCGGTCAAGCGTCCCTTCTATTTTATCGTAATCCTGTCCCGTGTGGGTGACATAGATCTCGTTCAATCGGCGCTTGGTCTTGATAATGTCCTCGGCGTGCCGCTCGATGTCGCTCGCCTGCCCCTGAAATCCTCCGGATGGCTGGTGCAGCATGATCCGGGCGTTGGGGAGCGCAAAACGCATTCCTTTCTCACCCGCCGTCAGCAGCAGCGAGCCCATGGACGCAGCCTGCCCAGTGCACAAGGTGGAAACCGGAGGGCGAATAAACTGCATGGTGTCGTACATTGCCATGCCAGATGTTACGACCCCGCCCGGCGAATTGATGTACATGGCGATTTCTTTTTTGGGATTGTCTGCCTCCAGGTACAGCAGCTGTGCTGTGACGAGAGAAGCCATGTAGTCTTCGATCACGCCGGTCACGAAGATTATCCGCTCCTTGAGCAGGCGGGAATAAATGTCGTACGCGCGCTCGCCTCGGTTCGTCTGTTCGACGACCATGGGCACAAGGGTATTCATATAAGTCTCGACTGGGTCTTGCATACGCACTGCTCCTTGTTCCAATCCCCAGCCGCGCCGGGCGATTTGGCCGATCTATGACGAACCGGGCGATACTGTTAGCCGATTCGCGGCAATCGTGGATAATATTGACGAGGTGCAGGAAATTAGAACCTGCGTGCCGAAGATGGCTAGATCTGACATCACCCTCGGAAATTGCGTCCGTGAATACGGGCAATGTGAGCCGGAAATCAGATCTCGTCCTCTTCTTCAGCGCTCTTGAACAGCTCCTCAACCGATACCTTCTTCTCCTTTACGGTTGCCTGTTCAACAATATGGTCAACGACCTTGTTCTCATAGATCGGCACGCGCAGCTCTGCCAGGGCCTGTTGGTTCTTCTGATAGAATTCAAAGACCTCACGCTCCTGTCCGGGAAACTGCTGCACACGTTCCATGAGCGCCTGATTCACTTCCTCATCGCTGATTTGGATGTCGCTCTTTGAGCCAATCTCAGACAGAACAAGCCCTAAGCGCACACGCCGCTCAGCCAGTTCCTCATATTCCTTGCGTGCCTTTTTCTCGGTCGTGTCCTCGTCTTCAAAGGTTCGCCCGACTTTCTCCAGTTCTGAGGTGACTTGCTGCCACACCGATTCAAACTCCCGCTCGACCAGCGTCGCCGGGACATCAAACTTGTGCTTCTTGTCCAGATTGTCGAGCAGATCACGCTTGAGGTGGGTGCGCGACACATTTTCATATTCTTGCTTGAGTTGCCCTTCGACTGCGTCACGCAAGGCTGCAAGCGTGTCGTAACCCAGCTTCTTGGCGAATTCGTCGTCGAGCTTTGCCAATTCAGGTCCCGCGACCTCATTGACCGTTACATCGAATTTGGCTTCCTTGCCGGCAAGTTCCTTGGCCATGTATTCATCGGGAAACTTGCAGTCGATGGTCTTCTTGTCTCCGGCCTTGGCACCTGAAAGCCCTTCTTCGAAACCCGGGATGAACACGCCCTTGCCGAGGACCACCGGCGCGCCATCTGCTTTGCCGCCGTCAAAAGGCTTACCGTCGATCTTGCCCTCATAGTCGATGGTGACCTGATCGCCTTCCTTCGCCTTCCCGTCTTTCTTCTTGTAGGTGACAGCGTCCTCTCCAATTCGCTGAAGCCCCTGGTCGATTTCCTTTTTCGTAACGTCGACCACCGGCTTCTCAAGCTTCAGCTTCGTGAGGTCGGTGATTTCTATGTCCGGCAAGACCTCGAACGAAATCGTGTAATCGAGGTCTGAGTCGCCTGCGATCACCTTTTCCATTTCTTCGCTGTCTTCGGTCACCGAGATGTCAGGATCAAAAGCCGGACGTTCTTTGCGGTCAGAAATGGCTTTCTGTGTGCTCTCGGAGATTGTCTGCTCCAGAATCTCAGCCATGACCGAGCGTCCATAAACCTTTCGCAGGTGATCGACCGGCACTTTACCCGGACGGAACCCTTTCAGATTGACCTGCGTTTTCAGCTCGTCGAGCCGCTTTGAGAGCCGGTCGCTGAGCTCACTTGCTGCAATCTTGACCTTGAGTTCGCGTTTCAGGCCATCGGATGTGGTTTCAGTAATTTCCATGACGGTCTTGCTTCAGGTTTATCTCGTTATTGACGTTATGTTCTTCGGGAAAGCCGCAGTCGAAGTCCTAGATTCCGGAGGCGATATGGTGCGGGCGGAGGGACTTGAACCCCCACGGCCTAAGCCACCAGATCCTAAATCTGGCGTGTCTACCAATTCCACCACGCCCGCTGCCGGACGCGCTTCCTATATCACAGAGGATTCGATCGCGGCTAGCCTCTTGGACCGTCTTGTTGTTGATGCCATAACGTGACGTCGCTCTTTGCCGTATTTTAGACGCTGGAAAAGAGGATTCTTTTGAAGATATGGTCGTTCGGGATACCGACATAATGCACCCTAAACCTCAGACACGACGCGAGTTTCTGGCTCAAACGGGAGCGTCTGCAGCTGTTCTGGTTGCGGGCGGTTTATGCAGCGGCGCAAATGCGTTTCCCGCCGGACCCACAATGCTTGAAGCCCGGCCCGGCACCGCGCAATTGCTTGAAACCGCAAATACGAAAACCGCAATCTGGGGATATGGCGGTGGTGTACCCGGACCAGTTTTGCGCATCAAACGCGGTGGAGAGCTCTGGGTTCGGCTCCAAAACAGACTATCCCAACCCACCACTATCCACTGGCATGGCATCCGCATCGACAATGCCATGGATGGTGTTGCGGGTTTGACGCAGGCTCCCGTCCCGCCGGGAGAAACCTTTGACTACCGCTTCACCGCGCCCGATGCCGGTACATTCTGGTATCACCCGCACAACAGGACATGGGAACAGATGGCGCGTGGTTTATACGGCGTGCTCATTGTCGAGGAAACCAATGCGCCTGATGTTGATCAGGATATAGTCATGGTCGTCGACGACTGGCGCCTTGGTGAAAACGGTGCCATTCACGAAGCCAGTTTTGGCTCAATCGGTGAGCGCGCCCACGCGGGGCGCCTTGGGAATATTCTGACAATCAACGGAAATCCGGCTGGCCAGTTCAATGTCCGGGCTGGCGAGAGGGTCCGGTTGCGCCTGATCAACACCTGCAATGCCCGCATTCTGAAATTACGGTTTGAAGAATTGAAACCACAGGTGCTGGCCCTCGACGGGCAGCCAGTTGCGCCTTACTCCCTGGAAAATGCGATCGCGACGCTTGGCCCTGCTCAACGCATGGACCTCCTGATAGACATGACTGGTCATCCCGGCGCACTACAGGCCATTACAGAAGTATCGCAGAGCCGCTTGGTTGCAGCGCGTTTTCACTACAATGCACGTGATGCCCTGCCCGCCAGGACCGGCACCGTGCGTCTTGCCGGCAATGGACTGGCTGAGCCCGATATGACATCCGCCAGGAAAGTCGATCTGGTTATGTCCGGCGGCGCCATGGGGCAAGCCAACAAGATTGCCCATCGCGGCAAGACCTACAGCATTCGCGAACTGGTGCGGGAACATGGCCTTGTATGGGCATTCAATGGCGTTGCTGGTATGCCTAAAAAACCGCTCTTTAAGGCTAGACGGGGAGAAACGATTGCCGTCCGGATGGTGAATGAGACCCGTTGGCCTCACGCCATGCACTTCCATGGCCACCATTTTCGCGAAGCCCACCGCCACGCGCCCTGGCTCGATACCATTCTGATGGAAGCGGATGAGACACGCACGGTGTATTTGGTTGCAGATAATCCCGGCAAATGGATGCTGCACTGTCATATGCTGGAGCATCAGGCGGGCGGCATGGCGACCTGGTTTGAGGTTGAAGCATAGGCCTGCCGTTTGTAGGGTCTCAGGTGCCACTTCAGAAATAACCAATTCATCAAAAAGGCAGGTTCCTTGAATATCAAAGACAGTGTTGTTGATGCGATTGGCAATACTCCGCTGATCAAGCTGAGAGGGCCGTCGGAGCAGACCGGCTGCACCATTCTGGGCAAGGCGGAGTTTCTCAATCCCGGTCAATCCGTCAAAGACAGACCAGCCCGTCATATGATTCTCGAAGCGGAACGGCGCGGGGACCTCAAGCCGGGCGGACTGATTGTTGAAGGCACTGCCGGTAATACCGGCATTGGCATCGCGCTTGTTGCAGGCGCACGCGGATACCGTACCTGGATTGTTATTCCGGAAACCCAGAGCCAGGAAAAGAAAGATTCGTTGAGGCTTGCCGGCGCGACGTTGATTGAGTCTCCAGCACTGCCTTTCAAGGATCCGAACAACTACCAGCACATTGCCAGACGGCTGGCAGAAAAACTGGCTGAGACGGAGCAGAATGGCGTTCTGTTCGCGGACCAGTGGAACAATATGGACAACCGTATGGCCCATTATACGACCACCGGTCCGGAAATCTGGGATCAGACCGATGGCAAGGTCGACGGGTTCATCTGCGCGGTGGGAACCGGAGGCACGCTTGCCGGGACATCCACCTTTCTGCGTGAGAAAAAAGATGACATCGTCATCGGCTGCGCTGACCCTCGGGGTGCGGCGATGTTTTCACTCTTTTCGACAGGAGAGGCGAAGGCGTCTGAAGGCGGGTCAATCTCTGAAGGAATTGGTCTTGGCCGTTCGACCTGTATCGTCGAGGACGTCAAGGTGGAACAGCCCTACAT
>DEIT01000194.1:0-452 GCA_002352635.1 Hyphomicrobiaceae bacterium UBA2767
GATAAACACGTCGCAGGCGAAATCCACAACATTGTCAGTAACGACCTCGCGCAACCCTTTCGAACCGTTTTCCTCGCCCATCTCAATGAGTACCTTGGAATTGAATCCCAGGTTTCCACGCTCCTCGATGATGGTGCACATGGCGGCCATGTTGAGAATGTGCTGACCCTTATTGTCGGCGGTGCCGCGCCCGTAGACCTTGTCGCCGTCTTTCGACAACTCCCATGGACCCTTGCCCTTGGTCCACTGATCATCAAGCCCCTGGATCACGTCGCCATGGCCGTATCCGAGAACGGTCGGCAAATTATCGCCTTCGTGGCGGGTCGCCAGAAGAAATGGACCGCAGCCTTCGAAGGGATTTGGATAGACCTTGCACTCGAAGCCCATGGCCTCAAAAGCCGGGATCATCAACTCATCGATATAGCGTCGCAGTTCGGGAAACCCCTCGGACG
>DEIT01000194.1:565-2260 GCA_002352635.1 Hyphomicrobiaceae bacterium UBA2767
CTCTTGTTGGTTTTCGTGCGGCATTCGCGTTACCGCGCTTGGGTTTCTTCTTTGCGACCCGACGAGGTTTGCCGGGTGTTTGTTTGGGCTTGGCGCCATCTGCATACAGATGGCATTCGACAAAACCACCCTCGGTTGGAACCGTCGGCGGAAACTGTTTTGAGCAGCGATCCATCACCTTCACGCAGCGCGGATGAAAGGTGCATCCTGAAGGCGGGTCGACGGGATTCGGGTAAGCCGCTCCCAGGTTCGTATCCGGCACACCGAGACCCGGGACCGGGGTCAACACGGAGCCGAGCAGTGCCTCGGTGTACGGATGCTTCGGCGAGTCGAACAGTGTTGCCGTGTCCGCCTGCTCGACGATGCGCCCGAGATACATTACCGCGACACGCGTTGCCATATGCTCGACGACAGCCAGATTGTGACTGATGATGATGTATGTCAGACCGAATTCTTTTCGCAGATCCTGAAGCAAATTGAGAATCTGCGATTGCACAGACACATCGAGCGCACTTGTGGGTTCATCGCAGATAACGATCTCCGGCCGGTTGATCAGCGCGCGCGCAATAGCCACGCGCTGGCGCTGGCCACCGGAAAGCTGGTTCGGAAAATTGTTGTAAACCCGTTGCGGAAGGCCGACGAGCTCCATCATTTCCTCAGCCCGTCTTCTCCAGGTGTCAGGGTTCCGGTCCCCCTGAACCCTCAAGGGCAGAGTAACAATGTCGCCAATGGACTTGCGTGGATTCAGCGAGGAATAGGGATCCTGAAAGATGGGCTGTAGCTGTCGCGCCACTTCGAGCCTTTCGACCTCGTGAACCGGTTTCCCGCCGACCTTGATCGCGCCTGTGGTCGGGTCAAGCAGACCCAGCATCATCCGCGCGAGTGTGGTCTTTCCACAACCCGACTCGCCCACAATGCCGAGCACCTCGCCTTTTTCAACTTCGAGAGATACTCCGTTCACAGCGTGCAACGGCATCTTGCCGCGCATGAAGCCTGCGCTGATCATAAATGTCTTTGTTGCGTCAGAGACTTCGATTACCGGCCCGCTCATGCCGCACTCGCCTTCTTGAGGTTGCGGGCGGTCTCCGCAGGCGACAGGACGCAACGGTAGTCATGCCCTCCCTTTGTCGCCTCGCGAAATGCGATATCGCCACGGCGACAATCATCGAGGACAAACGGGCAGCGGTTCGCGAAATGGCATCCTTCCATGTGGCCGACGAGCGAAGGAACGATCCCAGGTATGGCGCCCAGATGCGCACCACGTTTTGTCTTGCCCGGGATCGGAATGCAGTTGAGAAGTCCCTGAGTATAGGGGTGCGAGGGACGGTTGAAGACCTGGTCCGCTGTACCTGTCTCGACGAATTCGCCTGCATACATCACGGCAACCCGGTCGGCCACCCGCGCGACAATCCCCAGATCGTGGGTGATGAGGATAAGGCTCATATTGAATTCACGCTGCAAGTCGGCAAGCAAGTGCAGGATCTGCGCCTGAATGGTCACGTCCAGTGCCGTGGTCGGCTCGTCCGCAATAATCAGATCAGGCCCGCACATCAGGCTCATGGCAATCATGACGCGTTGGCGCAGGCCACCGGAAAGCTGGTGCGGGTACTGCGTCAGCCGGCTACGCGCGCCTGTTATACCGACTTTTTCGAGAAGGAAGACTGCACGGTCACGCGCCTCACTCCGCGAAACATT
>DEIT01000194.1:2357-6462 GCA_002352635.1 Hyphomicrobiaceae bacterium UBA2767
AATTTCCGGATGTCTCTTCCATCCAACTCGAGCTTGTCGGCAGTGCGGGTTGCGGTTGAAGGCAACAGGTTCATGAGTGACAGGGCGGTGATCGATTTCCCGCAACCGGACTCGCCCACGATGCAAAGCGTTTCACCACGGTCCACGTGGAAATTAATGCCCTGGACTGCACGAAGCGTCCCCAAGGGAACCGGAATATCAACCGAGAGCTTTTTGACGTCTAATATACGCTCAGCCACGCAACCCCACTCCGAACGACATCTAATTTCTATTTTCCGGCGCCGTTACGTCCCGAATGCCGTCACCAAGCAAATTAATCGACAGAACCAACGCAAAAATTGCCGCGCCAGGAATACCGATAAGCCAAGCATCGAAGAACATGAGACCTTTGGCTTCTGATACCATCAGGCCCCAGCTCGGCTCAGGCGGCTGAACACCAAGTCCAAGGAAGGAAAGTGCCGCCTCGAGCAAGATCGCGTGGGCCATTTCCAGCGTTGCAACCACGATCAGGTGGTTGACAATATTTGGCATAATCTCAGTGAGGATAATACGCGTCTTCGAGCAGCCGAGCGCTTGCGCCGCCGAAACGAATTCAAGATTTCGGACCTGCTGGGTCGCACTGCGCATCACCACTGCAAACCGGTCCCAGATCAACAAACCCAGGACCCAGATAACCACCGTAAGTGAACTACCGACGAGGCTGACGACCGCCAGGGCAACCAGGATGACCGGCATGGATAGCCTGGTCGTCAAAATAAAATTGACGACCATATCAACCCGGCCGCCGAAATAACCGGCGAGCACGCCAAGCGTGGTGCCGATAATCCCGGAAATGATCATTGCCGAAAACCCGATCAGCAGCGAGATGCGCGCGCCGTAGAACAGGCGTGTGAGATAGTCTCGTCCCAGCGCGTCGGTGCCGAAGGGATGCTCCCAGGTCGCTTTCGGGCTGTCGAACCAGACAGGCGGAATAAGTTTGCGTTCAAGAACCTGATCGTAGGGATCGCCCGGCGAGATAACGCCGGCGAACAAAGCCATCAACACGATCGCAAGAAGGACGAACCCACCAATCATGATGCCGGCATGGCCGAAAATCCGGCGGCGCAGCAACGCACCCGGCGATGGCTCGAGAATTTCCTGGGCGGTGGGTATGCCCGCGCGTACGATTGTTGCGTCGGTCATGTCATCTCACCCTTATGCGTGGATCGAGAAAAGCGTTCAGCATGTCGGAGAAGAACGTCAGGGCGATGTAAAACACGCTGAGCACCAGGACGATTGCCTGCATCACCGGCAAATCGGCGCGTTGGATCGACTCCCAGGCGAGAAAGCCAAGCCCGTTGATTGCGAAGATCGTCTCGATCACGATTGATCCGCCGAGCATAAAGCCGAACTGAACGGCAGCCAGCGAGACCACAGGAAGAATCGCGTTGCGCAAGGCGTGTTTGAACAGGATCGGCATGGGGCGCAACCCTTTGGCCCGGGCGGTACGAATATAGTCGGACCCAAGCACCTCCAGCATACCTGCGCGTGTCAGCCGCATGACACCGGGCGTGACGTAATAACCAAGTGCGATCGACGGCATGACGAAGTTGAGCCAACTGCTGGTCCCGGTAATTGGCAACAGCCGCCACGTAATTCCGAACCAGAGCATCAGTGTGAGCGCAAACCAGAAACTCGGCATGGCCTGACCGACCACCGCAACCGTTAATGCGAAACGGTCAATCAGGCTGTTGGGCCGGATTGCGGCAAGCACGCCGAGTGGAATGGACAGAAGAAGTGCGAAAGTGATTGCGCATGCGCCAAGCAGCATGGTTGTCGGCAGACGCTCGAAAATCACACCACCGACACTGGACTTCAGATAGTGAGACTGCCCGAAATCTCCCTGGAGGGCGCGGAAGAGCCAATCGAGATATTGAACAAGGATTGGTCGGTCATATCCGTAGAATGTACGGATATTGGCAATGTCCTCTTCGGTCGCGGCTTCGCCGGCCAGCGCAATTGCCGGATCACCGGAAAGATAGATCATGGAAAAGGTAATAAGAGAAACTGTAAGCGCGACGAGGATCGCGATCCCGAGCCGCTTCAGCATGTACTGGAGCATATGATTGCACCCCCCGCCTGGGCCGGTGGCGTTACCCGGCCTTCCAAGAGGCCGGGTAACGTGTGTTGTCTAAACGGATGCTACTTCCACTTTGCTGTGTAGAAGCGTGGGATCTCATCCGGCGTCGTCTTGAAGTCGAGGTCGCTACCCCACGCATAATACTTTGCGTAGGTGAACATCGGCAGCCAATAGAGCTCGCCAGAGATCTTGGTCAGCGCCTTCTTGTAGGCGGCCTCGCGAACCTTCGGATCGGTTGCGGTATCGCCTTCAGCCAAGGCCTTGATCACTTCGGGATCCTTGGCCGGATCGTCACGACCGCCCGAGAAGAAGTGACTGGTGATGGCCGATACGTCCGGAATGGAGTTCGAACCCCAAGTCATGTGATTGACCGGCGTCTTGCCCTTCCAAACCAGATCCCGCAGTGCGCGATACTGCATGAAGTTGAGCTTGGCCTTGATGCCAACCTTTGCGAGGTCACCGATAACAGCCTCGGTGTATTCACGCTGGCGATAGGCATAAATGTCGAACTCAAACCCGTTCGGATAGCCGGCTTCCTTGAGCAGCGCCTTGGCTTTCTCAGGGTCATAGGACCATTTCGGAACATCCTGCGCACAACCGAACTGATCGGGATGGCATGCGGACGGGATAACGACCGACGCAGGGCCAACGAGGTTCTTGGTGATCGAACCGCGGTTGACCGCGTGAGCCACGGCTTCACGGACCTTCTTGTTCTTGAAGAACTCCTGGCCCGACTTACCATGGACATCGAACGCCATGTAGGAGACGCGCATGGTCTTGGCATTCTCAACCGTGACCTTGCCGCCGTCCTTAAGCCGTTCGGCCTGATCCTTGGGAACGTCCCAGATCCAGTCGAGACCGCCTGTCAGAAGTTCGGCAATCTGGGTATTCATTTCCTTGATAGTGCGGAAACGGATATTACCAATCTGCGGCTCGCCTTTGGGGCTTCCCTTGAAATAATTGCCATTCTTTTTCCACTGAACGTACTCGCCAGCTTTCACTTCAACGAACTGGTAAGGACCGGTACCTACGGCTTTGACCGCGGCGAAATCCTTCTTTCCATCTGCCTTGGTCGGCGCACTGTCGTAGTGTCCTGACGGCATGATGAAGACCACGTTGGAGAGATAGGCGAGTGCGGCCGGAAATGGCTTGTGCAGATTGATGGCTACCTTGTGGGAACCGAGCTTCTCTGCATTTTTCATCCAGCTCACATTCTTGTATGTGAGCACGCCGTTGTCTTTGTTGGATACGTGGTTGATCGTGTAGACCACATCCTCGGCGTCAAAATCCGACCCATCATGGAACTTCACACCTTTGCGCAACTCAGCAACGAGGCGCTTGTTGCCATCCCATTCCCACTTCGTCGCCAGAAGCGGTTTGAACTCTCCGGTTTTGAGATCACGGTAAAGCAGGCCATCCCATCCGAGCTGCCCCATCACGACCAACTCACGCGTATTGTTGTAATATGGATCAACGACCGCGACTTCACGGTCCGTTGCCCAGGCGAGTGTGTCGTTGGATTTGCCAGCTTGCGCTGGGCTTATGGCGAGGCCAATTGCGGTCGCAACCGCCCCTGCCAACAAATACGAACTCCTATAAGACACTAAGTCCTCCCTTAGAGTTACGGATTACAAAACTGATATGATTGCTAAAGTAGCGTCCAGATGTGCCGACGCGCAATGCCGAAGCTGGGCCCGGAGCAAAATTTAATGTTCGAGCCAGCCGGCAATTCCAGATACGAACCTCCCTCATTTTGTTATCGCGCCATTCATTAAACCTTGGCGCTTGTATTACATATTAATATATGTTGTTATTCTTCAATACCTTATCCTCGACCGATTTAAGCGTCAACTGCACTCACAAATGGGCTCAATACTAAAAAAGCGGCGCAGGAACGGGCGTCCCGACACTCTTTTTGTCGGATCGCTCGCGAAGGGGTTTGCCGTTCTCCAGGCATTTCGCCTTGGCCAACGAGAACTCGGCTCG
>DEIT01000194.1:6531-6926 GCA_002352635.1 Hyphomicrobiaceae bacterium UBA2767
TCGGCTATCTGGAAAAGGATCTGCGGACCCGTCGCTACCGGCCGGCGATCAAACTGGCCGAATTCTATTACACCTATCTCGTCAGCAACCGGCTTGCAGAAATCGCCATGCCGCGGTTGATCGAGGCAAGCAAGGCCTACGGGACAACTGTCAATCTGTGCGAACCCTCCGGACCGAGTGTGATTTACACGATCCGTATTCCTCATGAGAAATCTTTCTATCGCGCCACAATACCGGGCAGGGCCATGCCTGCCTTCTGCACCGCGCCGGGTCACGTCATTCTCGCGTCTAGGACAGATGAAGAAGTCAATGAGGTTCTGGCTGCATCCGACATCAAACCCATGACAAAAAAGACGGTAACAGACTTGCGTAAAATCCGCGCGCTAATCGAGCAA
>DEIT01000194.1:7069-9690 GCA_002352635.1 Hyphomicrobiaceae bacterium UBA2767
CCGTGTCTGGCTCATATTTCGAGGAAAGCTAGTTCCCTGACGCGGGGCTCATTGCAGGAATGCAAAAATCTGCAGACAATTCCGTGCGGCCTGCCCGGCGCAATGATCCGCTGGCCGGTGCGCTGTGGATGGTACTCTCCTGTGGGCTCCTCGCAGGACTATCGGGACTGGTCAAGTATGTCGCGCTAGAGGGCGTGCAACCGCTGCAAATTGTGTTCTTGCGTGTTCTGTTTGCCTTTCTCACGCTTGCGCCCCTGCTCCTGGTGCGCGGCACTTCCTTCTTCAGAACCAGTCAATGGCCGACCTATGGGTGGCGTGCCCTTACCGGTTCAATTGTGATGCTGACATGGTTCTCAGCGCTTGCTTACATTAGCATCGGCGAGGTTACCGCGATCACGTTTCTGGCCCCGCTGTTTGCGACCGTCGGTGCAGCACTGTTTCTCGGAGAGGTGGTGCGGATGCGCCGCTGGGTCGCAACCCTGATCGGGTTTGCGGGCGCGCTCGTTATACTCCGGCCGGGAATCGCTGAGTTTACGCTCGGAAGCTGGCTCGCTCTGGCATCAGCATTTGGAATGGGGCTTTCCACCCTGTTCATCAAAACACTCACCGATCACGATGATCCCGACAAGGTCGTCTTTATCTCCTCGGCTCTGATGACTCCAATAACCCTTGTGCCTGCGCTGTTTGTATGGAGCTGGCCGGAGCCATACCTCTGGCTGTGCATGATCGCCATGGGGGCCATTGCGACGGTCGGCCACATCACGCTAACCCGCGCGTTCGCCGCTGCCGACGCGTCGTTCGTCATGAGTTTCGATTTCGCCAGGCTGCCTTTTGCAGTCGCATTCGGATTTGCACTGTTCGGTGAAACCGTTGACTTCTGGATCTGGATTGGCGCGGGCATCATTTTCACCGCCAGTCTCTACATCGCCCATCGCGAAGCGAAGCTAAAGAAGGAACTGGCCCCGGTCAGTGTCGGTCCGGTCAATCCACGTGTGTAAGCAAAATACTGGTCCGGGTGCCTATTCGACGGGCAGCTCCAGCAGCGAAGGCGCGTTGCCACCCGAATGGATTGTCCAGCTTCCCGGCCGGCCATAGGGAATCCGGATCACATTGTCCTTGTCGGCGCCCGAGAGCGCCAAGGCAATCCGGTGACCCGGCGCAAATGCCCATGAAGTCGCCAGCATGGCGAAACGAAGCCGCTCGGGCTTGCCCGGCGTCATGGGGGCAGCGTCTGCCTCCTCACAACTCAGAAATGGCCAACTTGCCTTGTAGTCTTCAGGCGGCGTGCTTTCCTTGCGATGCAGCGCGCGCAGCATGCCTTCGGTCACATAGCGGCGTGTGCCATCCGGCGCGATGTCTTCCAGATACGCTATGACAGCAGCATCCGGCTGATCGGTTTCGAATTGGAGGGTCACGATCGGGTGGCCGGCGACGGCTACAGCGTCGTCAATCGGCTCCGAGACAAACCTGAGCAGGTCCTCGCTGCGCACCTGCCAGCTTGCATAATAGTTCCGCACATCACTCGCCTGGAGGCGTCCGAAGCGCGTATTCTTGCCTGTCCCAAAACCAAAATCGGGCTTGTAGGGAATGGCACCGGGACCCGGCATATCCACCGCCAGCCCATGGTCGGCCGTCAGATTTAGAGACAGCGCGGGGCCGGTTTCCGGCGGCCATGATAACGCACTCTTCCATGTTTCTTCCGCCATGGTGAAATAATGTACTGGCGCCTCATCGGCGAGGCCGGTCTGTTGACCGCGCACATACTCATCAAAAAACTGCAGGATCGCGCCGGTCAACGGAAATTCCGGTTCCTCCTGACCGCGAAAAGGGCTTACATGAATCCGCGCACCGTGATCCCAGGGACCAAGCAGGAGGTGGCGGCGCGTGCCGCCGAGTGTGAGAAACCTCGCAACCGCGCCGTTCATGTAACCACCGTCCATCCAGCCGGAGATGGAAAACACGGCAAGATCATCGGAGATGTGCTTCGAGTAGGCTCGCGGGCTAAAGCTACCGCTGGTGAAGTCGGGATCATAGGGTAGTGCTGAGTCGCGATACGGAAACTCCCTGATGAAATCGACAATGCTCACATTGGCCGAATGCTCGCCGATCGCCTTCTTCAAAAGACTTCCGTCCGTGTCGTCATCCACCGGAGCCGGGCCTTCCAGATTCGGATCGGCGAAATAGGTGTAGCGCCGGACCGCCTCGCGCCGGTCGAGATCAAGTGCCTCCATCAACTCGTCATAGGCGCCCGCAAGGTGGGTGAGCAGGAGACCGCCGAGACAATACTGATCCAAATAGGTGTCCCAAACAGCGGAGATCGGTGCGATCGCTTTGAGCGCCTCATGACCGGTTGTCGCCGCGAAGTCCGCCGCAGCACCGACATAGGAAATACCGGTTGCACCGAGCGTGCCGTCTGACCAGTCCTGCGCAACAATCCAGTCCATAATCGCGGCATAGTCCTCCCGTTCGGCTGGTGAGCGAAACGAGTCGCGACTGCCAAAGGACGCGCCTGTGCCGCGGACATCCACAACCACCATGGCATAGCCGCGAGGCACGAAGGTATCGCGAAATTTCGCCGCGTTCGGGCAAGCTTCGATTTCACCGGAAGCGCCGGATTTGAC
>DEIT01000194.1:9833-12177 GCA_002352635.1 Hyphomicrobiaceae bacterium UBA2767
GGATTGTCACTCATGGGAGCCTTCGCCCTGACCTATCGCGAAACATACTGGGTTTCGCCATACATATTTTCCCAGTGCTCCTTATCGATGGGACCTGATCTGGGTGACGCCCCGACCTGTTGCATCGCCCGCTTCACCGCATCGCGGGCGCCAACACGCTCCGCCCACCCCCTGACATTTGGAACCTCATCCGCGTCCTGACCACGGCCTGCAAAGTTATGCGCCCACGGCCACAACGCCATGTCAGCGATGGAATAGTCTCCAGCGATGTAGTCCCGGGCCTCTAGCGCCTTGTCCATGACCTGGTACAGCCTGTGACTTTCCTTCTTGTAGCGCTCCATCGCATATGGAATTTTTTCTCGCGCATAATTGTGAAAGTGGTTGTATTGCCCAAACATGGGCCCGACGCCACCCATCTGAAACATGAGCCACTGCATGACATCGTGTCGTGCACTACCGCTAGCAGGCAGATACATTCCCGTCTTCTCCGCCAGATAAATAAGAATTGCGCCGGACTCAAACAGGGCAATTGGTGTTCCGTCAGGACCGTGGGGATCGACTATCGCCGGGATCTTGTTGTTGGGACTGATGGCCAGGAATTCAGGCGTGAACTGGTCGCCTCGGCCGATATCAATGACGTGAGTCTTGTACTCCAGCCCGGTCTCTTCGAGCATGATCGCGACTTTCCGCGCGTTTGACGTGTACCAGATGTAGAAGTCGATCATGAGTTTCTTCCTGACGCGTGCATCTATTCCAGATGCTCAAGCAATCCCGCAAACAGCCGGCACCGCGGCACAAGTGATGAGACAAGCACATGTTCCCCAAAGGTATGTGCACCACCGCCGGCAACGCCGAGCCCATCGAGTGTGGCAAGCCCAAGCGCGCCGGTGAAATTACCATCACTTCCGCCACCTGATTGGCAGTGGCCGAAGGTGATGCCGATTTCATCGGCCAGGCCTTTAGCAAAATCGTATAGCTGCATGGTTTTCTCATGCGGCTCAGCTACGGGACGAGTGAGGGTTTTCTCAACCTCGATGCGCACGCCGTCCTCTTCGCCTTCAAGCGCGCGCATCTTGGCGCATATTTCTTCGAGCAATTCGTCGCTCGGCGCGACGCACAGGACCTGCGCCTCGCACATGATAGCAACGACATTGACGAAAGTGCCGCCACGCAAGGTCCCAACCGAATAGGTTGTGCCCCTGTCGTAATCCGTCATGGCTTCGATGCGGCCGACTATTTCGGCCATCTTGGTGATCGCACTTCGGCCCTGCGCCTTGCTCAAGCCCGCATGGGATGGACTGCCATGGGTGCGGACAAAAAACCGCTGGATGGCGTGCCGGCCTGTCACGACATCCCCCCAAGATCTCAAAGGTTCCAGCACCAGGATATATTGGTGCCGCTTCGCCTCTTCCTCGATCCGCTCGCGCGCCGATGGCGTACCAATTTCCTCGTCAGGCGTGAACATGAAAGTTACCGGCAGTTTCGGAGAACCGCCGGCACGCAGCAACGCGCGCATGGCCTCCAGGCCGAGGCGCGCGCCGCCCTTCATATCGAGGATACCGGGCCCATAGACCTTGTCGCCGTCCCTTCGAATTTTGAGTACGCTTTCGTTGCTGCCGAGTTCATGCACCGTGTCGAGATGACTCAACACAAGGATTCCGCTTGCGTTGGACCCACTCTTGGGAAGGACCCTGCCGGTGACCACGTCGCCATATCCATCAACGCCGGGGAGCCTTTCCGTCGCCGCGCCGATTTCCTTCAGACCCGCTTCAGCGAGATCCATCATTACATTGACGCCGACGGTGTGGTGGGTGGGGGACTCCACACGCACCCACTCCAGGATCCGTTCAAGAATCTCCTCCGCGTCGAAATGGTCTTCCGTGAGCATGGTCACTCCACTGTTCTCAACTGTTTTTACCGGCAAACACGGCCATTGACTTCGGCCAGTATCATTGCAAGGTCACGACAGGAGCAAGGAATTCTTGTCTCGGAGGATACAAATGGCCCTTTGTCCGGTTGAACTCACGCAAGAGCTTGTCCGCTTTGACACCATCAACCCGCCGGGTAACGAGCGGGTTTGCGCCGAACACCTTGGCAATCTTCTGGAGGATGCAGGCTTCACCCTCACCTATCATGATTTCGGCGAGGGCCGCGCAAATCTCATCGCACGAAAGGGCGGCAATGATACCGATCCAGCGCTCTGCTTTACCGGCCACCTGGACACGGTACCGCTTGGGCTGCAGCCCTGGTCCCATGATCCGTTCGCGGGCGATATTTCCGATGGCAAGCTGTGGGGGCGCGGCTCGACGGACATGAAAAGCGGCGTTGCCGCGTTCACCGTGGC
>DEIT01000200.1:0-854 GCA_002352635.1 Hyphomicrobiaceae bacterium UBA2767
GCGACGGTGAAACTGCGTTGTACACCTGAGCTTTCTGGTTTGCCTGAAACTGTCACATTCACAAAGGGCGACTTCGCGCAACTGGTAGAGGGGCTTAAAGCCGCAGAGCCTGGCACCTATCGGATCGAGATGCTGAATGATGCAGGAGAAGTCCTGGCGCGATGCAATCCTGTTCGTATTGTCGAGAAATCGGAAGGCCAGGCGCTACACTTCTGGGGGGATGTGCACGGGCAAAGTGAAGAAACCATCGGCACCGGGAGCGCGCGGCAATATATGGAATTTGCGCGCGACAAGGCATTCGTCGACATAACAGGACACCAGGGCAACGACTTCCAGATCACAAAGGAATTCTGGGCAGAGCTCAATGAGATCATCGCCGAGTTCAACGAGCCCGGTCGTTTCGTGACACTCCCGGGCTACGAATGGTCAGGTAATACCTTCCTCGGCGGCGACCGCAATGTGTTCTATATGACCGAGGATCGACCAATCTACCGCTCGTCTCACGCGCTCATCAATGATCTGAGCGATGCCGATACCGATTGCGGTACTGCCGGCGAACTCTTTGAAAAACTGATCGAAAACGATGAGAATGCGCTCTGCCTTGCCCATTGTGGTGGGCGCTACGCGGACGTGAAGGTTGCGCATGACGGCCGGGTGGAAAAATCCGTGGAAGTGCATTCGTCCTGGGGAACATTCGAATGGATTTTGCAGGACGCCCTCGAGATGGGTTATCGGGTCGGAACCGTCTGCAACTCCGACGGTCATAAGGGGCGTCCCGGTGCCAGTTATCCGGGATCATCAAAATTTGGCGCCATCGGCGGGCTCACCTGTTTCCTTATACCTGAGCTGACACG
>DEIT01000200.1:926-6192 GCA_002352635.1 Hyphomicrobiaceae bacterium UBA2767
CAGCTCTACCATGACGATCCCGCGCTCGGTCCGGCGGAAGGACATTCCGCGCGTGAAGCAATCATGGGCGATATCGTACATCTGCAATCGGGGAGTGCGATGCTCAAGGTTCACGCGATCGGCTCCGCGCCTATTGAGCGCATCGATATTTTCAATGGACTGGAGCACCTCTCAACGCACCGGCCCTTTTCGCAGGCTGACCTTGGAAGCCGCATCCGCGTTGTCTGGGAGGGCGCTGAATATCGTGGCCGGTTCCGCGAGGTCATCTGGGATGGCCGGGCCGAGTTCAAGGGGAACCGTGTAACAAACGCGCGCGGCATCAACTTCTTCAACTCGGACAAGACGCTCGATCAGACCAGTGAAAACGCACTGAGCTGGCGGGCGCTGACGACCGGCAACTATGGTGGCTTCGATGCCTGGCTTGAAGACGGTGCGAAGGGTACGGTTGCGATCGAGACACCTGTCGTCTCCTGCGACGTTGCGGTAAGCGACATCGGTTTTGAGGACACTGTCTTCGATGCCGGCAAGCTTGGCCGCAAGCTGCGGCTGTTCCGCTTGCCGGACGAAAACCCTCATTTCGACATGACCGTGAGCCAGGACGTCGAACTGCGCGACGAAGGCGACAATGCGCTCTTCGTCCGGGTGACTCAGGAAGATGGTCATCAGGCCTGGTCGAGCCCGATCTACATATTCAGATAAACATGAAGCCCACAAACCTGCTCATCATCATGTCGGACCAGCACAACCGGCGTTTCGCCGGATGCTATGGGCACGACATTGTGGAAACCCCCAATCTGGATCGACTGGCCCATGGCGGCGCACGGTTCGACGCCGCCTATACGCCGTGTCCCGTCTGTGTGCCGGCGCGTGCTGCATTTGCAACCGGAAAATACGTGCATCAAACCGGGCACTGGGACAACGCCATGCCGTTCGATGGGTCTGAGGCCAGTTGGCACAGCCTGCTCAGGGAACGGGGCCATGAAGTTGTTTCGATCGGCAAGCTCCATTTTCGTTCCGATGGCGATGACAATGGTTTTACCGACGAGCAGATTGGCATGCATGTGATCGAGGGTAAGGGCGATCTGCTCGGGCTCATCCGCGACGAAGAAATGCCCAAGCGGGCCGGCTCCTACAAGATGGCGCGAATGGCGGGGCCGGGCGAGTCCGTCTACACCACCTATGATCGCGAAATTGCCGCGCGCGCCCAAACGTGGTTGCGCGAGGATGCCGCGCAGTTCACCGACAATCCCTGGGTGCTGTTTGTTTCGTTCGTGTGCCCGCACTTTCCACTGACCGCGCCACCAGAGCATTTTTATCGCTATTACGATCAGGACCTAGCACTGCCCAAACTCTATGAGCAGCGCGATCAACCTCTTCATCCCTATCTGGAGGACTATCGCCGTTCCTTCGCCTATGACGAGTTCTTCGACACACCCGACCAGGTGAAACGGGCGCAGGCGGGTTACATGGGTCTATGCTCATTTCTCGATGAGAATATCGGCAACGTGTTGTCAGCGCTGGACGCGGCAGGTCTCAGCGATGAGACGCGCATCGTCTATACCAGCGATCATGGCGACAATCTGGGTGCTCGGGGCCTTTGGGGCAAGTCGACCATGTATGAGGAGTCCGTCGGTGTGCCGCTCATCGTGACAGGCCCGGATATCCCTGCCGGTGAAGTCGTGGAAACGCCGACCAACCTGCTTGATCTCTATCCCTTTATTATGGGGTGCGCCGGAGAAGCTACATCTGAAACAGTAACGGAAGACCATCCCGGGACTGACGTGATGCGTCTGATCGCAGGTGAGGAAAAGACCCGCGCGACGTTTTCCGAGTATCACGGTATGGGATCAAAGACGGCGGCATACATGATCCGCAAAGGGCCACATAAGCTTGTCGCCTACGCTGACTATGCTCCGCAGCTTTTCGATCTATCTGAAGACCCTGAAGAGCTGAACGATCTGGCTCAGGATGCGAACGCAATGCCGATCCTCGAAGAGCTGATGGTTGAGTTGCACAAGATCTGTGATCCGGTGGAAACCGATGCGCGGGCCAAGGCTGCGCAGAAAGCGCTGATGGAGAGCAGCGGCGGTCGCAATGCGGTCATCGAATGGGGCGATCTGGGCTTCAGCATGCCGCCCGGAGTCACACCTCAGTTCGACTAGGGTTTCCCATACATATGCCGCTCCATCAGAAAGCGGCCAGCGGTTCGGAAATTGAACCGCCGGTCCAAGAGCCCGTGGCGTGGGTGATATCCACGGTCGATGTCGGCGAAGGTGTCGAGTTGAAGATTGGTGCGCTCAAGGCGTGGCGCAATCGCAACCGCCTCTGCCACGCGTTCCACAATCGCTGCGTCGTCAAAATTCGCAATGGCCGGACTGATATGCGCAAGCCGGATATTGGCCGCCGCAAGGAGTTCATTCTCTTCTGCGAAGCGCTCAATCTCAGCAAGCCGTGTCTGCAGATCATCCTGCAGATTGACCTGGAACACGACACCACGGACAGTTTTTTGCATTTTGAACGCAGGCAGAAGTTTTTGGCGGTCCTCCCATTTGAAGCCGAAGCTCACCGAGTGAGCGAATTTTGATCCCTCCTTTGGTTCATCCGCCGAGGAGTGAGACTTGCCCAGATAGACCGGTGGGCCACCCCCGCAGTCGAACGCCGCAAGATCATCGGCGATATCGGATGCATCAGCTGCAAACGTCACGAACTCCACAGCGTCAATGAGATGGGCGTTGTCGTTGCACCGCTTCCATAGGTCCGCATCGGGGACGCCGGAGTGAAAGAAAGTAAAGGTGCACCCCGCGGCGTGGAAGTCATGAACCCGTGGTCCATACTCGTGATCAAATAGATCAGACAATGGAGTGCGTACGCGTGTGATACCCATCTGCCAAAGCCTCTGCAGCGCATAATCATTGCGCGCGCGCTTGCGAGTGAACTCCTCCATAGGACCATTGTAGGGAAGGTCCCGGGCTCGGGCCCAGCCGTGACGCAGATGCAAGGTGAGGGGCGTCAACGTGTGCTCGCCCGGGGCTTCTTCGAGCGAAATGCTCTTACTCTCTGCATGCCCTTCGCCGTCAGTTGGGTAGACACTGAGCTTGTGCCCTTCCCTGAATACATCGACCAGCGCGTAACTGAACTTGCCTTCATCGTTGCGGCCGAATTGATCGGCAGGTTCGACATCGTAGAGCTCGCTATAGTCCTGCCGCGTAAAGCTTGTCGGAGGCAGGCAGTAGAGGTGCGCATCTTCAACGCGGTTGAAGAAGAACTGATGCACATGGCCCGAGAAGACCGCCTCGATCTTGTGTTGCCTTACCAGCTCAAGCAGCCAGCTTCGACCTGGCTCATCATAGTTGTCATAGTGGGAGTGTTCATCCGGCTGGTCGATCATTGGCGGATAGTGGGAGAACAAGAAAGTGCGTTCACCCGCATGCGCGGTCAGATATTCCTCAAGCCAAATGCGTTGCGCGTCTTCATGGGCGCTGCCCGAGTTCACCAGAGATGAATTGATTATGATGAATTGGACGCCGTTTTGCTCGAAACCAGCATGACCGGCACCAAAATATTTTTCGAATAGAGCAACGCTGTGATCATCAACCGGGCCGGCGGGCGACGCCGGCATCGGCTTGTCTCCAACATCATGATTGCCCGGCACAAAGTGCAGGTCGGGCCCAAGGGGTTTGAGGATCTTGAGCGCTTCCTCTGCTGCCGGGCCATAAGTCGGCAGGTGCGGAAGAGGGTGCACCATGTCACCCAGATGAAGTGTGAAATCGGGTTTGTGTGCAGCGATTTTCGCTGCCGCATATCGCGCACGGCCATTGGCCAGATCGTTCACGGCGAAAGGCGAAGAGTCATCCCCACCTGGCGGACGGATATGAGTGTCGGTGATAATCGCAAAGGTGAAGAGTGGTTCTTCGACCGGCGACGCACCGTCGGTATCATTCTTTGATGTTGACATTGTCTGAAGGTCTTTCGCTGAGCTTCCAGTTTATCCGTTTCTCAGCGCGCTATCACGCCTAATTTGACTTCCGCGACAAGGCACCAGTTGGCGACCGGCTTCGTGCCATTTTCCGTCATGAAACGATGGCTGGCGCCCTTCGGCAATTAGCCAGCTAGGTGGAGCATGACCAACGTGGACATAGTTGCCAAGAACAGTGGACGCCACTCCACCATTCACAGGCATGAGAAAAAGATAGGTCTTTGTCTTAAGTGGCGCGCCGGGGAGGATTCGAACCCCCGCCCCCAGATTCGTAGTTTTAATTTGGCAGATTTACCGGCTTTCTTCTTGATGGAAAATACACAGTAAAATATTGATATTAGGGCATATTATTATGGATGGCCGTTTCTGTTGATTTATCTGAATTCTCTCCAGTTGGACGCCATATGGACGCCATTTTAGTGGCCCAGACCGAGGGGGCTTTACAATCAGCGCGAATTCGATTCAAAGGGTGTGGTGAACTCGGTTTTGGCATCCCGCAGAGATCATTTCTTTGTCTCGTTATCGCGCATTCGTTCCAGTATTTTCTCGGCACCGACCTGACCAGCGATCCCGCAGACCTTGAAACACCCGGAATCGCTGTGACCGCCAGCGTCCAGAAAGGCCTGATAGTCATCCGGATCGGTCATATCAAACGCTCTGCCGTAGATCTTCTCATGGATCTGTTTGCAAAGGGTGCCGTTCAGCTCTCCTTCAAATCCGAATTGCTTCTTCAGCTCTTCCTTGAACCTTTCAATGAGTTCCGCGGAGGGTTCCATAGCCTCACGATAGGCTTCCGTGTCCTCCATCTTCTGCCGCCCGACCAACAGCCCCAGTCCCATAAGTGCCCCGATAAGGGCACCACAGGTTTCTCCGTGGCGTGCCACGCCACCGGAAAGGACTGTCGCAGACTTGAACACCTCGTCGTTTCCAATGCCGAATTCGTCCTGAAGGCTCAACAACACAGCTTGCGAACAACCGCTGTATTGGTCGTTTTCATGGGCCTTCTTCTTGACCCTCTCTATGCGCTCATCATTCGTCGACATCTTCGCATCTCCTCTGATGTTCCTTTGACAATCGTGGTGAGAGAGCCGCTCTTAAGCTAGACTCACAGCGACCTTCCTTCGGATTTGTTTTCAGAAGACCAGCCAAACCGGGTAATGCCCAGTCGACGTTTCGCCACTGCGACAAAATGGGACTGCGAAAAACGAAGCGGCTATTTCAGACCGCCTTGGCGTCATTACCCGACATATGAGGTGATGGTGGTGAACGTCTGCTATGTGCCATGTGTGG
>DEIT01000117.1:0-6753 GCA_002352635.1 Hyphomicrobiaceae bacterium UBA2767
TACGACCTCATCATCAATACCAGTTGCGAACATCTGGAAACGATAGAGAAATGGTTTGAGCGAATTCCTGCCGGAACGCTGCTCACGCTCCAGTCGAACAATTATTTCGGCATTGACGGCCATGTGAACTGTGTCGACAACATCGATCAGTTCAGGCAGCAGGTTCCCCTGTCGGATGTATTGTTCGAGGGACAATTGGAACTCAAGAAATACACCCGGTTCATGCTCATTGGCAGACGGTAGGGCTTAGTCGCCAAGCCAGGCTGAAATCAGAGATGCGCTTTTTTCGGCTCCGGAAATGTCGACACGCGCACGCTCCGGAGGCGGTGCCATTAGCGCGGCGTCAATCGCTCCGGCAAGGGACCCCGGTCCCAGGTCTGCCGCCTCGACTGACTGTGCCAGTCCCTTTTCCTGCAGGCGTCGGGCACGAAATAGTTGTTCCGTCTCGCCACGAGCCGAATAGGGCACGACGACCGAGCGGCAACCACATCGCAAGATGTCGACGCTCGTGTTGTAGCCAGCCTGGGAAACCGATACGGCACATTTCGCAAGCAGCAAGGAAAAGTCATCCCGGTTTGGCTCCAGAGTGATGCCATCGGATATCTGGGCCTCTAGTTTCGCGAACTCGCTCCTGGGGAGGTTTGGGCCCGCCAGCAATCGCCACGGCCGGTCCTTTGCACGTGACAATGGTCGCGCCGCCACAGCCGTCGCAAGAAGGTGCTCACTTTGTGTAGCGCCACCTCCGGCCGAAACGAGGATTTCTCCATCATCGCTGCCATCAGAGATTGGCGCAGAACCGCAGGGGTCGCCGACCATGCCGGTGTAATGAATCTTCTCCGCAATTTCTCCCGCATCCGGAAACGTCTCGTCGAGAGTTGCAAAGTCCGGATCGCCATGAACGAGGACATAGTCGAAAAATTTGCCGATCAGATCCAGGGTCTCCCGCGCGCGCTCAGGCTTGCTGCTGACCTGAAGAATGTCCCGGACGGAACAGATGATGACGGGTCTCGGGGAGGAGCCCTTTGCAGCTTCCAGGAGCGGCAATAATTCGAAGCGCATTTGACGGCGACCGAACGGGAAGGCTTCGACAATTAGGGCCTGCGGTTGCTGCCTCCGGAACAAGCCAAGCAGTTGGTCACGCCGGCGGTCCCCGTAGGCATCGTCAAGAGGCTTTCCCTCGGCATTCACGAGATTACTGAAATCGCCATCCCGGCATTTGATGGGCGGAAGCTGGTGAACCTTCACATTCTCAGGGGCGACTGTCGGAACCGGCATGCCGCCGGAAACGAGATCGACCGCGAGTCCGGCCTGGGCCATCGCAGCCGCGATATGTGCCGCGCGATACAGGTGCCCGACCCCCTGAAGATACTGAACGTAGAAGAAAACTCTCGGTCGCGTCATGTTGCTGCAATGCTGATGTTGACGCGCTCCACATGCACCTGTCCGTCATCTGACACGTGAAAGGAATGCATGGCGTCCCATTGGAACTTTTCCGGAAGAGGGTCGACCATGTTCCACCCTGTGGCGAGGGAGTAGAGCGCTCGCAGGACGCCGTGGTGAGATACCGCGAGGGTGGCATCGCCGCGCGTTGCCACATCTTCAAGCCATGACACAAGACGCTTTTGCACCTCACGTGGTTTTTCGCCTCCATCAGGGCAAAAATCGAGACCTCGGGCTTCGTTTTCGGCCATCACGTTACCCAGTGACGTGCGAAGATCCTGGAGACGGCTACCTTCCCAGTCTCCGTAATTCATCTCGGTGAGCCTTGGCTCAATCTCCGTATCGCGCGCGCCGAGCAACTTTGCGGTCTCGGTGGCGCGACGAAGAGGACTACTGACCCAACGATACTCCTGTACGGCAGGCGGTATCTGCCAGCGTGAAACAAACTCGCGACCCTCCTCGCTGAGAGGAACGTCCGTGCGACCCTGGAGGCGTTTTTCCGCATTCCATGCTGTTGGGCCGTGACGGATCATTGTCAGTGGGATCACTCTGCGATGCTCCTAGGCTCGTATGCGCACACAGGCTTCGGTGAGCCCGAACTTTTCTGCAAGCTGCTCCACGCCCTGCTCATGAGAAAATCTCTCACGCACCCGTTTTGCGCCCGCGGCTCCCAGCGACGCGCGCAAATCAGGATCTGAAATCAGCCGCGCGATGGCAGCCGCGAGAGGCTCACATTCATCCGGCGGCACCAACACGCCGGTGACGCCATCCTCGACCAGTTCGGGGATGGCGGAGAGCCGTGTTGAAATACACGCCAGTCCCTGGCTCTGAGCTTCCATCATCACATTCGGCAAGCCGTCCATATCACCATCTTCCGCAACGCAATTGGCAAGGACAAACAGATCCGCTTTGCGGTAACTCTCAATGACCTTTTCCTGTGGTTGAGCGTCCTTCCATGTCACCCGATCGGCAATACCCAGCGCTTTTGCCTTGCTCTGGAGCTCTGGCAGCAGCGGGCCGAAGCCAATATGAACGAAATGCCAATGAAGCTTCTCCGGCAGACGCGCCAGCGCATCAAGCAGGCACCCATATCCCTTCTTCTCAACCGCCCGTCCTACTGACAGAATCGTAACTTTCGCGTCCTCGCTACTGCCGTCATTTGCGCCCTTGGCAATGCGGGCCTGCGGAAACCGGGCGAAGTCGAGACCGTGATAGACCAGGTCGACGCGTGCCGGATCACGCGCAAGACCGGCCAGATGTTTGCGACCATGGCTCGTGCAGGTCACCAGCCAATCCAGATCGTCAAGCTTCTCACTCTTGTCCCAGTCGGACGTTGTCCAGATGTCCCTCGCATGGGCTGAACAACTCCAGGGCAAATCGAGCAATTTGGCGGCATAGCGCGTCACCGACGCAGGGGTATGGAGATAGTGCGCATGAACGCGCTTTAGCTGCTCAGGCGCTTCGTGTGCAAGAACAAGCGCCTGGAAAAAACTGCGAAGACGAGGCAGCGAAACGTCTCGCCGCAAATCCTTCAGCCACTGCTTGCGCGCTGCCCGATAACCCGAGCGTCGGCGCCCGCTTCGCCATGCTTGCAGGACCCGCAACGGCTCTCGCATGAGAAATTCCGGCAGATAGAGAACCGACGCATCTATTTCCTCATGAATTGGATGGGTTTGGGTGTCGGTCGGCTGTCGCATGGAGACGATCAGGATTTCGAGACCGCGCTGCTCGAGAGCAAGGATCTCCTGGGCAATGAACGTCTCCGACAACCGCGGATAGCCTTTTAGGACAAATGCGACCGTTGAAGACACGCAGGACCTGTTACATATCCGCCAGCAGCAGTTCCTCGGCGTCAATCCCGTCGCCGAGTATCCTGCGTGCCATCGTTCCGATGGAGTCCAGTCCGCCAAGCATTCCAGGTTTTAGCGCCGTGGACGGTTTCTGCTGATGGGGGAGCTTACGTAGTGCCTCGACCATGTCACTTGTCTCAAGACCTCCGTCAGGACTGAGAACAGTCAGCAGTCCTAAATCCTGAGCCCGCAATGCCCGGACCAATTGTTCTTTGCGTGGCTCCGTCCGCGGTATTACGAGCGCCGGCTTGTCGTAGGACAGGATCTCGCAGAACGTGTTGTAGCCTCCCATCGAGACAACGCAGGCGGAATTCGCCATCAGCACTTCCAGCCGGGAATCAAACGTGATGACGTTGACCCGATCGAGATCCCTGCACCGTTCGATGAAATCGTCACGGGCCTCATGGGGCATAAAGGGGCCCAGAACCACGAGTGCATCAAGGGGAAGTGAAGCATCGTTCTCATAGGCGCGGACCACCCAATCGATCATGGCCACTCCGTCGCCACCACCTCCGGCTGTGACCAGCATATAGGGTTCGCGAATGTCCAGGGCTTTCGGTAGATCAGTTTCCTGCGGCAATGAACGGGGCAAATAGCCCGTATAGTGCATCTTGTCCCGGACGATCGGTGACAGGTCCATGCTATCCAGCGGATCGACAAAATCTTCCAGCCCGTAAACCCAGACCTCGTCGTACAAATCCTCCATGGCGGCAACCGCGTGTCCGTTGCTCCACTCTCTCTTGAGGAGCATCGGTTCGTCCATTACATCGCGTAAACCCAAGACCAGCCGCGTGTCGGCTGATTTCAGCATTTGCAGCGTTTCGGTCATTTCACCTTTCAAGCCGAGCGGTTCCTTGTCGACCAAAAGCAAGTCGGGCGAAAACGATCTGGCGGTATGGCGGATAATGGACTCGCGGATCGATAAGGTGTCCTTGAGATCGATATGCAGGCCCAGGGACGTATAGTCACCGTTGTACAGCTTGATCACGCCGGGAATTCGAATGAAATCAACCCGGGCTCGAAAGTCGTAATTTCCGATAATCGGGGACCCTGACAAAATCAATACGGTAAGCCCCTTGAATCGCTCCACAAGCGAATGCGCGATCGTTCGGCAACGGCGAAGGTGGCCGAGACCGAACGTGTCGTGGCTGTAAATCAGGATACGTTTGGACTTTAGAGACTCGACCATTTTCAGGCCCTATTCAAACCGAACCGCACTTTTGCCCTCACTCGTCCCGGGGCGGAGGTACGGTAGTTGCTACCAATCTGCATTACAATCATTAACGCGTGTCTACGTGATTGCGATGCACTCAATTCTGAGTTGCGAATAACGCATATTTATCCGTAGCTTAGCGCACACGATGTTTGGTATGACACGCAGAATCTCAATCCTGGGTATCACAAATGGATGTCACACATATTTCGTTTGGCGATCTGAAATCCTACTGGATCGAAGTCGATCATTTCCGCGATCCAAGCAAGAAATTTCGCGAGGTTGTCCGCAAACTGGGCCCCTACAAGACCATGATCGACGACCCCCGACGATTTTCCTACGGTCTCTTCGACGAAGGGAAACTGGTTGGTGTGACCCATTTGGTGCAATGGAACGATAACTTGATCCGATACCGGACCCTGAACGTCCTCCCGTCTCATCGTGGACGGGATGTCGGCGCATTTCTCCTGCGCAACGCCGTTAATCTGGACTGGCGGGACTGGAAGTCACCTGACAACAGTCTTTTTGGCTGGATCAGGCGCGATCACCAGTCATGGGCGAGCTCCCACGGCTTCAAACCGTTCGATGGCAGCTGGCATGATGACCATATTTTAATGACGAAACCCCTGGACGCTTTCTGACAATACCGGCATCTAAGTCAGGCGATGCGTCGTTAAAGCTATATCTGCTGTGGCGTGCGTCGGCGAACCGGTGAATTGTTCCCGAAAATACGCCATGATAGGTTTTTGACATGGTTGGCTTGGCTTAATTTGAAGAGTGCCCATCCTTGGATGACCTGGTGAAAATCAACGACCTCAGGGTCGAGTTTTCCCTGCTCGGCGGCAAGATTGAAGCCGTCAAGGGGGTGTCTATGCGCATCCGTCCAGGCTCGACGGTGGCGCTCGTCGGGGAGTCGGGCTCAGGCAAGTCCGTGATCGCGCAATCGATCATGGGAATTCTGCCAAAAGTGGGGCGAATTTCTTCTGGCGAAATTCTCTTCGCCGACCCGCAACGCGGTGGCGAGATCCTTGATATCGCGACGCTGCAGCCGGACAGCCAGAAAATACGTGACATTCGCGGTGGTCGAATTTCGATCGTTTTTCAGGAGCCAATGACATCGCTTTCACAGTTCCATACCATCGGGAACCAGATCGGCGAGGCGCTTCACCTCCATCGTGACATCGGCAAGAAGGAGGGGCTCGACGCGGTTGAAGCGATGCTTCAACTGGTCGGCTTTCCCGAACCTAGGAAAGCGTTGGACAAATATGCATTTGAATTGTCGGGCGGTCTGCGTCAGCGCGCGATGATTGCAATGGCACTGGTTTGCCGGCCCGCGCTGCTGATAGCGGACGAACCAACAACCGCCCTCGACGTGTCGATCCAGGCGAATATTCTCAAACTGCTCAAGGATCTGCAGGCCGAGCTCGGAATGGCGGTGTTGATGATCACGCATGATCTCGGCGTCGTAGCCAATATCGCCGAGGAAGTCGTCGTCCTTTATCACGGCCGGGTCATGGAAAGCGGCACTGTCGACGACATCTTCCGCAATCCGAAGCACGATTATCTGAAGGCGTTAATGAAGGCGGTCCCTCATTTCGACATGAAGGCCGGTGAACGCCTCACGCCGATACATGAGATCCGCTACGAATCAGGTCCCATGATTGAAGAGCGGGCGCCATGGCCGAAGGGTGCGGAAGAGTCCACACCGCTGTTAAGAGTGAAAGGACTCACCAAGTCCTACACAACGCGCAAGCAATCCTGGTTTGGTTCGCGAGAGAGCTCCAGAACCGTGGCGGTGGACGGGATCAGTTTCGACATTCAACGCGGCGAGTGTCTGGGGCTGGTCGGGGAGAGCGGTTGTGGCAAGACGTCTGTCAGCAAGCTTGTTATGGGCGCGATCTCACCCGATTCCGGGACCATCACATTCAACGATCGCGGCAGGGAAATCGACCTCCTGAGCGTTCCGGATGATGAGATCATGCCGCTTCGCCGCAAGGTCCAGATGGTGTTCCAGGATCCGCAGGGCTCCCTGAATCCGCGGATGACGGTGTTTGATATCATCCGTGAACCTCTGGTCATTCAAAAGGCCGGATCTGCGGCCGATCAGGCTGAGATGGTCAGGGAACTGATGCGCCTCGTCGGTCTTGACCCCAGGTTCCTCAATCGTTACCCGCATAGCTTTTCCGGCGGCCAGCGCCAGCGCATTGGGCTCGCACGGGCGCTGGCCCTCAAACCCGATTTGCTGATCTG
>DEIT01000117.1:6849-12585 GCA_002352635.1 Hyphomicrobiaceae bacterium UBA2767
GCGGTGGTTGACTATGTCGCCGACCGCATCGCCGTGATGTGCCAGGGGAAAATTGTCGAGGTCGCACCTCGTGAGGTCTTGTTCCGCAATCCGGTGCACCACTACACCCGCCGATTAATCGCCGCCGTTCCATATCCGGACCTCAATCGAAAGCTCGACTTTGCGACATTTGGGAAACCGGGCAGTGACGAGCCTTCCGATTGGCCCGCGCCATTCGCCATGGGCCCTGGCCATCCTTCCGCAATGTTCGATCTTGGCAGTGAGCATTTCGTACTTGCTGCGGAGAATGCCTCGCCCAGGGAGCTCGCGTCATGAACATACGCTGGTTCGCATGGTTGATGGCCGTTGTTCTCCTCAACACCCTCCCTGCGGCAGCGGCAGGGATGATCGATGCGCCGAGCCTGAAGACGCAGGTCGAAGCCGGAAACCTGCCGCCCGTTGAAGTGCGTGTGCCGAGAGAGCCGGCAATCGTGGATCTGGCGGCAACTGGAAAGGAACCCGGCCAGTATGGCGGTGAGTTACGGCTGCTGATGGGCAAGCAGAAGGACACGCGGATGATGAGCGTGTACGGCTATGCAAGGCTCATCTCACTCGACGAGAAGATGCGTTTTTCGCCCGATATCCTGAAAAGTTTCGAGGTGCGCGAGGGCCGAGAGTTCACGTTCCGGCTGCGCGAGGGGCACAAATGGTCGGACGGACACCCCTTTACTGCTGAGGATTTCCGTTACTATTGGGAGGACATCGCCACCAACCCCAAGATGTCGCCGCGGGGTCTGCCAAAGGCCCTGCTGGTCGAAAAGAAGCCTCCAAAGTTTGAGGTTATTGACGAGACCACAGTGCGATACACTTGGCACAAGCCAAACCGGGAGTTCATTTCCTGGATCGCCGGGTCGCGCCCGCTCGCGATCTACCGCCCGGCCCACTATCTCAAGCAGTTCCATATCGATCACGGCGACAAGCAACAAATTGAGGCGTTGATCAAGTCAGCGCACAAGCGAGACTGGGTCGAACTCCACATGAGTCGCGACCGCTGGTACCGCATGGACAACACCGAGTTGCCGACCCTGCAACCTTGGATGAACACCACATGGCCGCCTGCGGTTCGCTTCGTATTCACACGCAACCCATTCTACCACCGTATCGATTCCAAAGGACGGCAACTGCCCTATATCGACCGCGTGGTCATGGCACTCGGCGAAACGAAGGTAATTCCTGCAAAAGCTGGTACAGGTGAGTCTGATCTGCAGGCCAAGTATCTTCGCCTGGATCACTACACCTTCCTGAAGGAGGGTGAGCAACGCTACGACTATTCAGTCCGTTTGTGGAAACGGACGCAGGGTGCGCATATCGCACTGTTTCCCAATCTCAATGCCGCCGATCCTGAATGGCGCAAACTGCTTCGCGACGTCCGTTTTCGCCGCGCTCTGTCGCTGGCAGTTGATCGCCATGAGATCAATCAGGTCGTCTATTACGGCCTCGCGCGTGAAGGAAACAACACGATCCTTCCCGCCAGTCCGTTATACCGTCCACGCCTGCAAACCGCATGGGCCGAGCTTGACCTCAAACGTGCTAACACGCTGCTGGACGAGATGGGGCTGACCAACCGAAATGCCGACGGCGTTCGGCTGATGCCGAGTGGACGCCCCCTGATCATTACTGTGGATACCGCTGGCGAGAGCACTTATCAGGTTGATGTCCTTGAGTTGATTCACGACAGCTGGCTCAAGGCCGGCATAAAACTTTTTGCCAAGCCGTCGCAGCGTGAGGTCTTCCGCCAGCGCATCGTTTCGGGTCAGACAATCATGTCGACCTTTTCCGGCATCTCGAACGGAATTCCAGTGCCTTCAATGAGTCCCGAGGAACTGGCGCCTACCAGCAAGTATCAGCTGCAATGGCCCAAATGGGGCCTATGGGGAGAGACCAGCGGAAAGATGGGAGAACCGCCGGTGCTGGCGGAGGTCAAGCGCCTGTCCGAACTCCACCATGACTGGCTTTATGCCGCAGATGAGGCAAGACAGGAGAAAATCTGGCGCGAAATGCTGGATATTCACGCCGACCAGGTTTTCTCCATCGGCATTGTCAACTCCACACTGCAACCGGTTCTGGTGAGCAACCGTTTGCGAAACCTTCCGAAGGACGCTTTTTACAACTGGAGCCCCGGCGCCTATTTCGGCGTCCACAAACCCGATACCTTCTGGTTCGCATCGAAATGAGCGAACACCAGCGACATGTCAGCGCGAGCGGACCCGCCGCATGATTGGCTATATCTTCCGCCGCATACTGATCATGATCCCGACACTGCTCGCGATCAGTATGATTGTCTTCGTGATCATTGAACTGCCGCCCGGGGATTATCTGGAAAGTTACGTCGCCGAACTGCAGAGCCAGGGAGAGAGTGTCGACCCCCAGCACATCGAGTTTCTTCGCGAAAGATACGGTTTCGACCAACCTCCACTGCAACGCTATCTGAGTTGGGTCGGCGGCATGCTTCAGGGCGATTTCGGCTATTCCTTCGAATACAAGCTCCCCGTATCCGAAGTGGTCGGCGACCGGCTTTTCCTGACAATCCTGATTTCTGTAGCGACGATTATCTTTACGTGGCTCATCGCTTTTCCGATCGGCATCTACTCGGCGACTCACCAGTACAGCTGGGGAGATTACGGGCTGACATTCATCGGCCTCCTTGGATTGGCTACACCCAATTTTCTGCTCGCGCTGATCCTCCTCTACCTGGCCAACGTCTATTTCGGAACTTCAATCGGCGGGTTGATGGATGTCGAATATATCGATCAGCCATGGAGCATGGACAAAGCAATATCGGTACTTGAGCATTTGTGGATTCCCGTTGTCGTCATCGGCACGTCTGGCACGGCGGCGATGATCCGGCGTCTTCGCGCCAACCTGCTGGATGAGCTTCAGAAACAGTATGTCATCACAGCCCGGGCCAAAGGCCTTCCACCATTCAGGGCACTGGTGAAATATCCGCTGCGGGCCGCACTCAATTTCTTCATCTCCGATATCGGAAATCTGCTGCCGAGCATTATCTCGGGAGCCGAACTCGTGGCAGTGGTGCTTTCCTTGCCTACAACAGGACCGATTCTGATCGCCGCTCTTCAAAGCCAGGACATGTATCTGGCCGGCTCATTCCTGATGTTCCTGGCAACCCTGACGGTTGTCGGCGTTCTGATTTCCGATCTGCTGTTGGCCTGGCTCGATCCACGTATCCGGCTCGCGGGGAGTGCGGCACGATGAGCCCGCGCGCCCGAAAAAGCGCCAAGCTTGCGCATTTCGTATCCAGTGAGCCGTTCAGTCCGCAAGTGATTGACCATGACGTCTCGCCTGAACAGCAAAAATTTTATCTGGCGTCACAATGGAAGCTCATGTGGTGGAAGTTCACCCGCCACCGGCTGGCAGTCATTTCGGGCGTATTTCTGCTGCTGACATATTTCTCCATCCTGATTTCTGAATTTCTCGCGCCTTATGCCCTTCAATCCCGCAATGTGGACTTCATTTTTGCCCCACCACAAAGTGTTCATCTGTTCCATGACGGTTCCTTTGTCGGCCCCTTCGTCTACGGCACAAACTACAAGCTCAACATGGACAATTTGCAGCGGGTCTATTCCGAGGATAAGAGCAAACTCTATCCTCTGAACTTCTTTTGCCGCGGCGATGAATATGATTTCTGGGGGATAGCCAGAAGCGATCTGCATCTGGTCTGCGCCGAACAGGGCGGGACACTGTTTCTGCTCGGCACCGACCGGCTGGGACGCGATGTTCTCTCACGCATCATCTACGGTGCGCGAATTTCACTCACTATCGGGCTGATTGGCATCGCCATCAGCTTTTCCCTTGCGTTGGTGATCGGAGGACTTGCCGGCTACTATGGCGGCTATGTTGACCTCTTCACCCAGAGGGTGATTGAGGTCATACAATCCTTCCCGCAAATTCCGCTATGGATGGCGCTCTCGGCAGTCCTGCCAGTGACCTGGAGCCCGCTGCTGATCTATTTCGCAATTACGGTGATACTGGCGATGCTCGACTGGACCGGGCTTGCCCGCGCGGTGCGTTCAAAAATCCTGTCGCTACGGGAGGATGAATACGTTTTGGCCGCCCAGCTCATGGGAGCCAGGCCGAAGCGCATTATTGCGCGCCACCTGCTGCCCGGACTGATGAGCCACCTCATCGCCTCCGCAACGCTATCGATCCCGACAATCATCCTCGGCGAGACGGCGCTTTCTTTTCTTGGACTTGGCCTGCGGCCGCCGATCACAAGTTGGGGCGTTCTGCTGAACGAGGCCCAGAACATCAGCGTTGTTGCGCTCTATCCCTGGCTGATACTGCCTGTGGTTCCAGTGGTTCTCGTTATCATCGCTTTCAACTTTCTGGGGGATGGCTTGCGTGATGCCGCCGACCCATACAAGTAGCCTCGGAAGAAGGAGAAATCAGAGCGCGACGGAAAGCGACTCCGGTGTATCAACCGCGTAGACCGCGATCATGCGTTCGCGTCCTTTCACACGAACGCGATGTTGAGAAAAACTCGAAAAATCGATATCGCTGAGTTCCGCCGTTTCAGCCGACACGACGAGTGGTACGCCGAATTCCTTTGTCTGGGCTTCAAGGCGCGCCGCCACGTTCACATTGTCGCCAAGTGCGGTAACGATCGGTGAGGCCGACGGCCCCATGGATCCGACGATCGCCTCACCGGTGTGAATGCCGATACCGATTTCAAGCTCCTCGCTCAGTTCAGTACGGAGCGTTTCGTTGAGCCTCGCAAGGCGGTGCAACATTTTCACCGCACCGGCGATCGCGTCTGCGGCGCCACGTTCCGCGCCTGTGTCCAACCCGTAAATGGCCATCAGTCCATCACCGTTGAATTGCGCATAATGGCCATTGGTTTCGGAGAGCGCCCGCTCCAGCTCGGCAAAGAACTGGTTTAGAACAAACACCACATCGAAGGGGAGGCGGTCCTCGCACAACTTTGTCGAACCTCGCAAATCGACAAACAGCATCGCAACTTTCAGCTCCTGACCCTGCTGATAACCCGGTATGGCCAGAGCCGCATGGGCTTCGGCTTGCGCCGGAACCAGAGCCACGACGTCGAGACTGGTCCGTGGCCTAATCTGGCACGCGAGACGCACTGAAGAGGAAGCGGCTACACGGGCAAGAACCTTCTTCTCCTCCGCATCGGGCGCAGGCAAATCGTCGAGGCCGCGTCCAATCCGCACCCGGCAGGTTGAGCAGCGGCCTCGTCCACCGCAAATCGACGCGTGCGGTATGCCGGCTGCACGAATGGACTCAAGCAACGTGGCACCGGGATGCAGATCGATCGTGCGGTCCCCAGGAGAATAAGTAAGACGGGCCTTGGCGGTCTTCTTGGCGAGAAACCCCTTCACAGCGCGCGCAGTGAAGAGCAATAGCATGAGCACAACGACAACTTTTTCGGTGTCATACACGAAGTTGACCATCCACGGCTCAACATTCGAGGTATAGACTGCCTGCAAACCACCGGGCTCCGTTGCCAGCTGGCGTACCCGCATTGCCGCCGCCAGATACCCCGCCAGCGCCAGCGCCGGTATGATCATCGCCAACGCAAAAGCGAGCGGTCGATATGGCGTGTACCATTTCTGCAGCCGCAGCCAGCTGTGCAAACCGACACAGGCATGCGTCCAAACGACAATGACGGCCAGCCCCATCAGGAAACCACGCCACGGCGAATAGACGGCAAAAGTGGCGAGC
>DEIT01000117.1:12710-16298 GCA_002352635.1 Hyphomicrobiaceae bacterium UBA2767
TAGTGCTGTACCGACCCAGGTCTGCCAGGGTGCCAGGAGTATCGTCGTCGCTTCCTGCATCGTCCCGATCGAGACGAGGCCGAACATGTGATTCAGCAAATGGCCGGTGACGAAAACGAACATAATGATGCCGCTTCCCAACCGGAGCCGGTTTCGCATTGATTCTCCCTCGCGCAGGACCGTCGTTGATGCGAGTCAGTTCGATTATCACATCGACACCGGTTTAGCAGACTGGCTGCGGCCCCGTAAATCGGCAACATCAATGCCCACAGCACTGACCGTGTATTCCAAGTCTATCCTCGGCTAAAAGTAACAGCAGCAAGACATGGCCGCAGGCTCAACAACTTTTCGAGACTGCGGCTTGCGTCTTTCCTGCCGTGAATTACGTACCTACACAGAGCGGGAGCACCACCAGGAGATCGAAGCATGCTGTCAGGTTTGAGGCATTTTGTTTTTGGCGAGCGAACGCCGGGTGTTCTTCCAAGACGCGTCCACGAAGACATTGCGCTGCAGCAACAGGAAGGCGAAATTCTGATCGGCTGGGCGCAATTCGCGCTGGTTGCCACATTCTCGGTCCTTTACATCCTCGCGCCCAAGACGGGCGAGCAGGCCATGTTTCAGCCTGTGCCCTGGGCCATTTCCCTCTATTCCCTCTTTACTATTCTTCGGTTGTTCGCCGCCTACAGAAATTACCTGCCGAGCTGGCTTCTGATCGCATCCGTCATCGTGGACATGAGCCTCCTAATGTTCCTGATATGGAGCTTCCATATCCAGTACGAACAGCCAGCTTCATTCTATTTGAAAGCCCCGACGGTGATGTATGTGTTCATTTTTATTGCCCTGCGAACACTCCGCTTCGAGCCCCGCTATATTGCCTGGGCCGGTATTACAGCGATCGTCGGATGGGCCGCCATGGTCGGATACGTACTTTTTGCCGACCCTGAAAACCCGATGATCACGCGTGACTACGTAGGATATCTGACGTCAAACGCTGTGCTGATTGGTGCCGAAGTCGACAAGATCCTGTCCATGGCAGCCGTCACGCTGATCCTGTTCGTGGCCATTTTGAGGGCGCAGCGCATCCTCAACCGGGCCGTACTCGACGCAACCGCAGCCAGAGATCTCTCTCGCTTTGTGTCACGTGAAGTTGCGGCCCGGATTACGTCATCCGACCAGGCGGTGCAGCCGGGCGACGGTGAATCACGCGTCGGCACCGTCGTATTCACCGACATAGAGGGGTTTTCGACCATCTCGGAGAAACTGACGCCACAGGAACTGGCGGAAATGTTGAACGAGTATTTTGAGGCTACGAGCGAAATAATTGACAAATATGGCGGTGTGATAACCCAATTCCAGGGTGATCTGATGCTGATCACATTCAATGCGGTCACTCGCGATGACGACCACGCGGTCAATGCGATGAAGACCGCAATTGGCATTCGCGAACTCACGCAAGAGAGGATTTTTTGCCACGGTGGCAAACTCCCCACCCGTTGCGGCATAAATACAGGAGAGATTGTCGTTGGTGCCATCGGCTCAAAAGAGCGGTTGTCGTTTACCGTTCATGGCGATCAGGTCAATGTCGCCGCGCGACTGGAGCAGCAGAACAAACAGTACGGATCTTATATCCTGGTTGGCGACAACACCGTGCAGGCCTGCGGATCGGAGTTTGACTTTGAGCATGCCGGTGAAGTCGTTGTGCGCGGCAGAGAGGAACCAACGAAAATCCACACCGTTAGAGGCTAGCAGGCCCACAATGAACCTGCTCTGCACGACAGTTCAACACTCAGCTTGACGCAGATCAAAGCTACCGATGCAGGCAAGTGGCATGTATGCTCGCCCTAGATATATGAGCTGGCAAGGGGGACAGATCTATGGCCACGGCAAAAGCCCTGGCGGTCGACACGCACCGCGTCAACAAGGTTCCGTTTGATGCACCCTGGAAATGGCTTGCCGCAGGATCTCGCGATATCTGGCGCGTTCCGCAAATCAGCCTTGCCTACGGGACCGTATTTACCGCAATTTCGCTGGCGATATTGCTCGGGCTCTATGTCAGTGGCGCCACCTATATGGCGTTGCCGCTAGCCGGTGGCTTTCTCCTGCTCGGTCCCATGATTGCCGTCGGCCTCTATGAAACCTCGCGCAGGCTTGAAGAAGGCAAACCCGTCACATTGCCGGACATGGTGAAATTCGGCGTGCGGTCACCCGGACAGCTGGCATTCATGGGGGTCTTCCTCCTGATCATCTATTTCGTCTGGCTTGATCTCGCTTTCCTTCTTTTTATGCTGTTCCTGGGACCACAGGCATTTCAGCTTGATGCCATCGTGCCGACATTGCTGTTCACTCCCAGCGGAATTGGCCTGCTGATTGTCGGCACGGCAGCCGGTCTGGTTCTTGCGCTGCTTGTCTTCGCGGTAACCGCTGTTTCAATACCGCTTCTGATGCGCCGCAAGGTTGATGCGGTAACTGCCGCGCTGACGAGCATTCAGGCGGTCACGCTCAATCCGGCACCGATGCTACTGTGGGCCGTGTTGATCGTCGCCATGATGGCACTCGCCTTCGCCACACTCTTTGTTGGGATGATCGTGATTTTCCCGCTGATTGGTCACGCCACATGGCACGCCTATCGCGATCTCGTGGTGCCGCTGCCTAAAAAGAGCTAATCCGGCTCATCCTCATCTTCAAGCGCCCGCCAGGCGGCACCTTCAAGATCGTCAAACTGACCACTGCGCAGTGACCAGAGGAAGCCGGCAAGGCCGAGCAGACCAAGAAAAAGTGCCACAGGGATAAGCCATGCAAGCGCTGTCATGGGGCCTCCTGCCTGCCCAGCCCTGAGAGCCGGACAGCATTGACAGTCACCAGAATAGACGAGGTGGACATGGCAATAGCCGCCAGCAGAGGCGTTACATACCCGGCCATCGCCAGCGGCACGAAGACAGCGTTGTAAGTAAGCGCTATGGCAAAATTCTGCAGGGCAAGGCTGTGTGCGCGTGATGCGACTTTGATTGCTTCGACTACGGAAGCGAGCTTTTCACCCTGAAATACAAAATCCGCGGCACGCTGCGTAATATCCGCCGCGCTCGCGGGCGATATGGATATATGTGCTGCGGCAAGCGCTGGCGCATCGTTAAGGCCATCCCCGACCATCAGCACCTTGTGTTCGCGTGAACGCCTTTTGAGGTCCGCAATTTTGTCAGCCGGGTTCACCTTGCCTTTCCAGTCTCCGATGCCGGTTTCTTCCGCCATTGCCTTCACGGCGCCTTCACGATCGCCTGACAGAAGGGAGACACCCAATCCGAGGCCCTTGAGCTGCTGTACCGTTTCGCTCGCGTCAGGCCTCAAAGCCTCGCTGAATTGAAATCCAACGCTCTCACCCGTCGGCGCCCGATACCAAAGGGATGCGGACATATCCTCCCTGGCGCCGCACCAGCCAGGAGACCCAAGGCGCTCCTCGCCTTCCGCTGTTTTTCTCGCCAACCCTTCGCCGGGCATCTCTGTAACATCTCCGGCAATGCGGACGGTGCCCAGACGGTTTTTTGCAGCTTCAACCACTGCCTTTGAATAGGGGTGCGTACTTGCCGCGCCCAA
>DEIT01000067.1:0-7781 GCA_002352635.1 Hyphomicrobiaceae bacterium UBA2767
CTCCAGTCGCTCACAGGACGTTCCCAAGATTGTCGAAAAGATCGCCAGGAGCAACCGCAGCGAACATGAGCAGCATGTACGCGAGTATCGCCCGTGGGGATATTTTGAAACTCTCAATTCGGGTCCGCGGTTCCAGGTGAAACTGCTGCACGTCAAACCAAAGGCGAAACTCTCACTGCAGATGCACCACCATCGCTCCGAGCATTGGGTTGTCGTGAAGGGTACGGCCCTTGTTGTCAGGGGCGAGGAACGCAAACTCGTGTGCGAGAATGAGTCATTCTATATCTCGGCAACTGACTGGCATCGCTTGGAAAACCCGGGGAAAGTGCCGGTGGAAATTATCGAAGTTCAAATTGGCACATATTTGGGTGAAGACGACATCGTGCGCAGCGAGGACGTCTATAACCGCGCCGCCGAGTAGGCTTTGCCGCACGGGAATTGGTGAATTTCCTCAATTGACGACAATACGCGCAGATATTTGATGGGAACATAAGCATTACTTAGGCTTTTTCCTGAAAAACTGTACTCGGGGCGGTCCGTCCCGGGGAGATGGCGCGGATCTTGCGTACCTGGATGAGCAAAACCGCAGTTTTGCAAGGTAATGCGTAGGGATATGGAAGAAAATCTGCAACTCAGGGACGTGCTGTTGACGCTGCAGCGATGGCGGCGGCTTATCGCCGGTGTCTTTGCTGCAGGTATCGCCGCAGCCGTGTTGTTCATCCTGCTGGTGACGCCGAAATTCACCGCAGAGGCGACGCTCAAATACAATCCGAACCGGTTCGAAATTAACTCCCAGAAGTCGACGATCGGGCCTGACCTTCTGGACCGGCTGATCTCGGGTGAGCTTGCGACGATAGAGTCACCTGCTGTGCTTCTGGACGTCATGAAATCCGAAAAGCTGTCCCAGGACCCGGAGTTGAACCGTACGGGACTCCTTGGTTCCCTGGCCGATCTGGTGGGCGCGGTATTTGGCGGGGGTCAGCAGAACGCCGACCGTCAGATGCTGCTGCTTGAACGTTTCTCCAAGAAAATCACCGTTAGACATCCCGATCGCACAAATCTGATTTCGGTTGCATATGAGTCGGAGGATGCTGAGAAATCAGCCCGCATCACGAATGCAATCGTGAATATATTTCTTTCCCAACATCTCGAGAGTCGGTCCAATTCGACGCCGCTTGCGGCGAAGTGGCTTGATGAGCGAACCGAAAGTCTGCGGAAACGCTGGCGTGAATCGGAGGATCGTGCGGACAGATTTAAAAACGAACACAAGCTCAGCTATGTCAGCGGTGAGAAGTTGCGCGAGCAAACTGTAGACCGGCTCAATGAGCAGATGGTTCTTGCCGGTACAAAAACAGATGCCGCCCGTGCGCAAGTCGAACAGGTGCGCGAACTTATCAAGGCGCGCGACTATGGACGGTTGGCCAGCATTGCCCGTTCTGAAGTCCTGACCCGGTTGCGCGACCGTCTTGCAGCGGCCTCCCAGCGCGAAGCGTCGCTGAATTCAACTCTGCTGCCCAATCACCCGCAATTGAAGCAGGTGCGGGCCGAGGTTGCGACCCTTCACAGGCACATTGATAACGAAGGCCGGCGTGTGCTCGACAATCTTGAAGTCGAATTTCGTTCCGCTCGCGATCGCCAGGAACTGATCCGGAAGAACTTCGACAAGACGATTGGCAACATTCAGGACAAGGGTTCCGATCTGGTCAAACTGCGTGAACTGGAACGAAAGGCTGTTTCCGACAGGGCGATCTACGAGGCCTTTCTCAATCGTTCCAACGAAACTCTTGAACAGTCGACCGGCGAGTTTGCGAACTTTCACCTGATCCAGTCGGCCCAGGTTCCCATAAAGCCAAGTTTTCCATCGAAGAACAGAGTCCTGTTGCTTGCGGCTGTCGGATCGCTTGCGGCGGGTATCGGGCTGGCTTTTGTCTTGCAGTTGAGCCGCGGCACCTTTCGGACCCGCCGGGAGGTCAGCAAATTCCTCAATCTTCCTGTTGTTGCAACGCTTCCCCAGTTTTCTGCCAGCGATCCTGAATACGCGCGCACGCGGAAAAATCCCGAACGCGCTGTCATGCACGCTCCCGATAGTCCGTTTGCACAAGGTGTAGCGTCGCTTGAACTGGGATTGGGGCTCACCGATCCGGATTGCCCGATCCAGGTGCTGGCTATCGCATCGGCTGCAGAGCAGGAGGGCAAGACCATGGTCGCGGCCAGTCTTGCACAGGACGCTGCCGCGGAAGGGCTCGAGGTTCTTCTGATCGATGGGAACTGGCGCCAGCCGGGATTGCGCCGGATATTCGAGGCAACAGCCTTCAGTCACAACGGAACTTCTGAGGATGATAGTTCGCCGGTGTTTCAGGATTCGGTATCGGGCCTCGATCTGTTGCCCGCCATGGCCGGAACCGGAGGCGGCGCCGGATTTGCCGGTTCCAACGAATTCACTGAGCTGCTGGCGTCGGCAAGAGACCACTATGATTTGGTGATTATTGACACGGGGGCAGTGACGGTGAACCCGGACGCGTGCGTATTGGCCGGGCGGGCAGACGCAACTCTGCTTGTCGTTCGTTGGGACAAGACGCGGCAAGAGGTCGTGCGTGAGGCTTTGACGGCACTTCAAAACTGGAATTCCCGTTTGGTCGGGGTCGTGTTGAACGGAGCCGATTTCCGGAGCATGGCACTGGATGGCGAGGATGTGTCCTTCGGCGTTGTCGAGCGAGCACTTGATGTGGGCCTTGAGGAATCACGCAAGGGTGACAGCCGCCTGGAAGGCCGGGTCAATGCGGTTTGGGGGCAAAGGGGCGAGACTTCCAACATTACCCCTTTACGCAACTACTCCGCGGGAGGCTGATCTTGAGGCATGTCCTGCCAACCAATTCAGGCAGCGTTTGATCCCTCTACACCTAACAGGCGTAACAAATGGCCACGAACATAATTGAAAGCCATACCCGCGGGGTGTTTCGCCGGTGGCGGGAACTGGCGCGCCGTTTCTCCCACATCAACTGGGCGTTGGCGGATCAGGCCATCGTTAGCGGTACCAATTTCGCCACCACCGTCATGATTGCGCGGTTCCTCGGCATTGAGGAATTCGGTCGTTTTGTACTTGCCTGGCTTGCAGTCTTTTTCGCGCAGAACCTTCAGATTGCGCTGATCATCGATCCGATGATGACGATCGGTGCCAAGCAGGCGCCTGCCGAGCGGCCCGCCTATTCGGGTGCTGTTCTCATTCAACAGGTTTTGCTGGCGGTTGTGTCATCTGTTGCAGCATTCCTCTTCCTCAAGGCCAGTGGCCGGTTTTTTCCGGACTGGAACCTCGCGCCGATTGCACTTCCGGTCGCCTTGCTTGTGCTTGCCGCGCAGGCCGCCGACTTTCTGCGCCGATATTTCTTTACGTTCTCCCGTCCGCATTTGAGCTTTCTGGTGGACTGCGTCCGTTACGGCGGTCAGCTCCTCATGCTTGCGGTCCTGTTTGTCTTTGCCGCAGACAATGCCACAACCGGTAACGCAGTCTATGCAATGGCTACAGCGGCGTTACTGGGGGCACTTGTCGGTGCGCCATGGGTGCGCGGACTTTCCTTTGTCCGCGGGACAGTAATCTCGGTAACACAACGCCACTGGCGTTTTGCCCGCTGGCTGGCGCCGAGCGTCTTATCCATTTGGGCGCGGGAGAACCTTATTTACACGGTTGTCGGCGCGAAACTCGGCCTTGCCGACGTTGGAATTCTGCGCGCCGCGCAGCAGCTCGTGACGATGGTCAACGTGCCGCTGCATGGGTTCGCGAATGTGGTGCCAATGCGTGCTGGAGCCGCGTATGCAAAACAGGGATACGCGGGTCTTGTCGATTTCATCGAGTTCTTCGTACTGCGATACATGGCAGTGATTTTTGCCGTCCTTGCGATCATTGCTCTTGCCGGGGAACCCTTGCTCGTTTTTGTCTACGGTCAGGAATATGCCGGTAACGGTTATCTCGTCTCGGCTTTTTCGCTGGTGATGGCGATTGTACTTGTCCGGACCATTGTCGCGATCATGATGCGGGCCATGGAGGCGACCGTCTACGAGTTCTACGCGTCTGCTGCCAGCATAGCGTTGATGGCGTTCACGATCATCCCACTTGTCCAGTATTTCGGAATGTCAGGCGCGATGGTTGCGGCTGCGCTGTATGAATGTGCCGGTCTGGCAGCAATAGCGTTGGGGCTCGGGAAGCTGAGGACGCGCGCATGAACCTGTCTGTTTTGCGCGCCCGGGTCGTTCTTCTCCTTGTCGCCGCCTATGTCATCCTGAATCAGGGTTTCATGCTTGTGAGGTTCCCGCCGGGCAGTGGCTCGGGTGTACCCACAGCAGAGTTGCTGGTACTCGCATTTATTCTTTTCTTTGTATTCGATTTGCGCCGTCTCATAGGTTTTGCGCTGGTGGCGCCTCTTTTTCCGCTGGTCGTGTGGTGGGTGCTCGGAACCGTTCAGGCACTGCGTGGGCTGGAGCAACACGGCATATGGGCGCTGCGTGACGCCTCGCATCTCACTGATTCATTCTTCATCTGGATCGGGTTCGTCATTGCTGCGAGTCCCGACTTTTTCGCGCGTTTTTCCGGCTGGCTACGAACGGTCCTGAATATCGGTGTGCTGTACGGACTGCTGTTCCCCTTCAGGGAGACGCTTGCGGCATATTCGCCGAAAATTTCCGCTCCAGCCGGATACTCCGCACCCATCTTTTTCAACTATATCTCGTCAAGCCTGATACCGCTGACCGGAGCAATGGCGTGGCTCATCGACCGGGTTCGTTTTCTTGCTCTGCCGGCCGTGGCGCTGGCAGGTATGCTCATCGTCTACAATGTCGTGATGTTCCAGGCGCGGACCACCTATCTTCAGGTGATCGTGTTGTTGATGATGCTCGTGATTTTGCGGCCAAGGGATGCGGCGCGCATGTCGTTCAGCATGCTGATTGGCGTCGCCATGCTCGCTCTGCTGCTCGCAAGCGGCCTGGAGATCTCAGGCCGGCTTGGCGAAAAATTCTCACTCGATTTTCTGCTGGAACATTTTTTCTCGATTTGGGGCGAACAGGGCTCTGGCATGGTCGCCAGTGCGGCCGACGGCGTCTGGCTGCGGTTCCGCTGGTGGGGAAAAATCTGGAATGACCTGACCTCCAATACCGGGAGTTTCCTGTTTGGCCTTGGGTATGGAATTCCGCTCACCGACTTCCGCACACCCGAGAATGCTATCGTTCGCGAACCTCACAATTCATTCATTTCGTTGTTTGCACGTCAGGGCCTGATCGGTTTTCTCGCGTTTATATGGGTGCAACTGGCGCTTGTGCGCTCCTGGTTCAGCGTTTACCGGAAGTGTGAACGGCAGGGCGATCTGTTGTGGCGCAATACGCTCCTGATCATGGCCACCTTCTTCGTGTTGTTGTTTGTTTTCGCGCTGGGCGAAGATGGTTTCGAGAAACCATTCAATGCGATTCCCTACTATCTTTTCTGGGGCGTGATCCTGCGCTCCGAGTTTGAATTGAGAGCAGGGCGAACACTATTTGAGAAAGAGCAATCGCCCACACGATCTGCCCCGCGCCATAAGACCGCTCCGACCGGCAGGCCGATACCGGCCCATTTCGGCACGTCGCGATGAAGGAAAAACGGGAAGGGCGGACATATCCCCTACGACCACTTCCGTGGGCGCCACTTCTCCCGGTCATGACCTTCCTGATGCTTGCCTCGCTGGCCGGACCCGTCACCAGTGCCGCGAACGGCCGATCCGCCGATCTGTTTGCGGGAATTGTTGAAGACGCCAAACTGGATATCGCGGGCAAGGCCGGATGCGGGGCAGCCTGCAAGTCTTCTGGACCGATTATCATTGACGGGGAAAAGAACCTGGCGATCAGGGATGTGCGAATTGACGGGGCCGGGGGAGATTGTCTGTCAATTGGCGGCGATGCGCAGAACATCACACTGGAGAATATCGAGCTTGAAGACTGTAGCGGCAATGGAGTTTCGATCAGTGACGCCGATGACGTGACCATCCGCAACATCATCGTGCGTGGCGCTCGGGGCAACGCAGTGAACGTGGAAAATGCAGCCCGGGTCAAGGTAACGGGTAGTTACTTTGAGCATGTCGCAACCGGCGTCTATGCGCTGACGTCGGAAGGCGTCGTCGTGCGCAACAACCTGATGCGAAATATGCAAGGCCCAATGCCACGCGGGCAGGGGGTGCAGTTCGACAAGGTGACCGGAGCTCACAATGCGGTTCAGTGCAATGTCATCGTCAATGAGCCCGGGCGCAGCAAACCTGAGGACGCGGTCAATATGTTCCAGTCGCGCGGCACGGCGAAATCTCCAATCCAGATTGCCGGCAATCGTGTGCTCGGTGGCGGTCCGAGTAAATCTGGTGGAGGCATACTAGTCGGTGACTATGGAGGCGCCCACATCCTTGTGTTCCAGAACAGGCTTGTGGACCCCGGTCAGTATGGCGTTGCCATCGCTGGCGGTTCCCACATGCAGTTGGTTGGAAACAAGGTGTATGCCCGCAGCCAGCCATTCACCAATGTGGGTCTGTATGTCTGGAAGGTCGACAAGGAACGGGAGCGCTGCCACTCACATCGCGTAATGACAAACGAAATTGACTACACCAATGCCAAGGGAAACAAGAACCCTGCCTGGAATGGGGAAAATTGTGGACCGGTGGAGGGACTTGAAACGCTTAACCGCTGGGATGCGCTGCTTGGCGCGTCCATCCTTCGTGAGCGGCTTCCGATCTGTGCAAGTCCTTGATGGCTGGCGTCACGGAAGCGCAAGCCTCACTGTAGATCGCCAGAAGGGTGTCCAGATTTTTGACGGCTGTATAGTTCGCCTCATAGAGCGAACGGGCTGTTCGTGACATCGCCACAAGAGCTTCCGGCTTGGCCAAAACACCGCGAATTGACTGCACGAGGCCATCAACGTTTCCCGGTTCAAACGTGCAGCCGTTTTCACCGTCTACAACCAATTCCTGGAGAGACCCAATACGCGAGGCAGCGATCGGAAGGCCGCAGGCCAATGCCTCAACCAAAGTTACGGGAAACCCTTCATACCAGTTGGACGGCATGACGAGCAGCGCCGCGCGGGCCATTTCCGCGTGGACCTGCTCGCTTGGAAGGCGTCCGAGTATCGTGACGTTGTCCGGTGCGCTCGACCGCAATTCATCGATCAGCGGACCATCCCCGGCGATGCGCAACGGCACGGACATTTCTCGCCAAGCCTCGATCAGGGTCCGCAGACCTTTCTCATGGCTCAACCGTCCGACATAGAGTGCACCTGAACGCTTTTCAGGGGCGATCAGATCGTGGACACCCGGGTCGGGTACAAAGTTGGGCTTGATGCAGATCTTATCGTCGGGAATGCCCGCTTCGAAGAACTTGGCCCGCTCAAACTGGGTCAGCGCGATAAACCGCGTGACATGCTGGCCCCATGTGTCCCATCGCCGCTGTGCGCTGATCATGCGCGCGACGGCCAGCGAACCGGCATATGAGTCCCGGTAGCAGCGGTGGGCAACGGCCCAGAATGGTGATCCCGAGACGCATTTCTCGCAAATGTTTCCGTCGCGCAGGAGAAAGCCGTTGGCACACATCATTCGAAAATTATGCAGTGTGTGGACGACGGGAATGCCGCGCGCAGAGCACGCATAAAATACAGCCGGGGTTATGAGCGGAAAATAGTTGTGGACGTGAACAACGTCGGGGTCTGATGCATTGAGGGCCTGTTCGAACTGCTTGCGGGCAGACGTGCTGTAAGGCGTTGTCAGAAACGCACGGACCTTGTC
>DEIT01000067.1:7902-9953 GCA_002352635.1 Hyphomicrobiaceae bacterium UBA2767
GCGCTGCCCCGTTCAGCTAAAGGATGCGGCCATTCAATTCCACTTGTGAGACAAGCTGCTGGGCGTCAAGCAAGTGCCGGTACCAGTCGACTGTAACGGTCCGCGAACCCAGATCGACATCGCCTTTTTTGATCGCCTGGTAGATTTCGTTCACCGCGAAAGCGACATCATACTTGGCCTCAAATCCGAGGACTGTGCGCGCTTTGTCGAAGGACGCGTTGTAATTGCGCCGGTCGTTATTGTCCGGGAGTGTTTCGATCGTGACCGGGAATGGCAGGTTTTCGCGGACCGTGAAGGCCAGCTGACGGATCTGATAGTTGTCTCTGCCAACATTGAAGACCTGCCGGTTGACCATGTCGGTGGGCTGCCCGGCAATGTTCAAAAACGCCCTGGCGACGTCGCGTACGTGAACCAGCGGGCGCCACTGCTCACCGCCGCCCATGACGGTAAGGCGTCCCTTCTGGACCGCGTCCCGGGTCATCTGATTGACCACCAGGTCAAAACGCATGCGCCGTGAAAGTCCGAACACCGTGGCGTTGCGCGTGGCGGAAACACAGAAGGTGTCGTCACCCATTTCCATGGCACTCTGTTCAGCGTGGAAGGTGGACGTCGCGTATTCCGTCAGCGGATTGGTCGAACTCTTTTCAGTCAAGTCCGTGGACTCGCCATACCCGTAGACCGAACAGGAACTCGCCAGGATATAGCGGGAAACGCCGGCTGCCTTTGCGGCTTCGGCCACGTGAACACGGCCTTTGAAGTTGATCGACGTCGTCAAGTCGGGATTGAGGCTGCCAGCGGGGTCGTTGGACAGGGCCGCGAGGTCCATGACCACATCAACGCCCTCAAGGTCTGACGGTTTGACATCGCGGATATCGATCTTGCGGACGGAGAATTTCTTGCGGTCAAGAAAATCGCGCATCAGATTCTCACCGAAGAAGAATCGGTCGAGAGCCACGACCTCGTGACCTGCTTCAAGCGCTGCATCAACAAGCGTCGTGCCGATATAGCCGCCCGCTCCAGTTATCAGAATTTTTGCCACCGCTCCGCTCCTGTAATGATTGTTGTTCGCTTCGTGCCGTTCAGGCTGCCTTCAAAATCAGTTGGTCAAGCTCGCGCCTCACCGTTTCGATGACGAACTTCTGCTCGTCGTCCTTCAACGTCGGATACAGGGGCAGGCTGATTGTGCCTTGACCCCATGCGTATGAGTTGGGGAAGTCCTTTGGCCCGTAGCCGTATTTTTCCCGGTAATAGGTCAGCGTCGGGACGCTGCGGTAATTGACGGTACAACCAACACCCGCCGCGTTCAGCGCCAGGATCAGATCATCCCGGATCGCCTCTTCCACACAGACGGGAAACAAATGCCGCGCATGGACTGCGTCTTTGACCGGGGCCTGCAGACGAATGCGGTCGTCGGAGCCAAAGCCGGCTTCGTAGGCGCTGCCAATTTCTTCACGTCGCTTGAGTTTCTCGTCAACGGCTTCGATCTGTGGCGGGAGCAGAGCGGCGAGCAAATCCGGCAAGTTGGCCTTCACGCCAAGACACTGCATGTCCCAGTGATTGTATTTTTGATCGCGAAACCGGTCGATGGCGCCCGCGGACATTCCGTGGAGCCGGGTTGCCGCCAGTTTGCCGGCCAAAGCATCATCACGGGTTATGATGGCCCCGCCTTCACCACATGCAATATTCTTCGTCGCGTAGAAGGAAAAGATAGCGGCATCCGAATGCGTGCCGGGCCGCTCGCCATGGAGCGTGCCTTCAAAGCAATGTGCGCAATCCTCAACAATACGGACACTTGGTCCGACCACAGCGCGAATGGCGGCGATATCGACCATCTGCCCGTAAAGGTGCACTGGAATAACAGCGCGGGTCTTGTTGCTGAGTACGCTCCGGATGTTATTGGGCGTCATCAGCAGCGTGTCTGGACAAACATCGCAAAAGACGGGCTTGGCACCCAGCAGTTCGACCACATTTGCCGTGGCGATGAACGTCATGGCGGGAACGATTACCTCGTCCCCCGGTTTGAGGTCCATTGCCAGCAGGGTGGCGAGCGC
>DEIT01000220.1 GCA_002352635.1 Hyphomicrobiaceae bacterium UBA2767
TGCCATCTCAACCGGTCGCTGCAACACATTGTTTGAATCTGTCTGCTGGTGTTTCAAATTGCAATGTCTTTCTGGGCCGTTCGTTTAACTGCCTTGCTATCTTGTTGAGATGGGCCTGAGAGTGCACGGACAGGTCGGTTCCCTTTGGAAAGTACTGCCTGAGCAGCCGATTGGTGTTCTCGTTGGAGCCGCGTTGCCATGGGCTACTTGGATCACAAAAATACACATCAATATCGGTTGCCAGTGTGAAGCGGCGATGGTCGGCAAGCTCTTTGCCTCGGTCCCATGTCAGAGATTTATAGAGTTCACGTGGCAGTTTATGAACCTGTTTGATCAAGGCTGATACCACACTTTGGGTATCCTTGTTTGGAACCTTGACCAGCATGACATAGCGGGAATGGCGCTCAACAAGAGTAGCTATATAGCTGTTCCTTGAACCTCCAATAAGATCACCTTCCCAGTGACCAGGAACTGCACGGTCCTCCACCGAGGCAGGCCTTTGACTGATTGAAATAGCGTCCTTTATCTGGCCCAGCCCATGGCGCTTCAAACTGGCATGTCTGGAGCGGCGGATCGTACGCTTCGAGCGAAGATACTGCATGAGTTCCTTCTTCAGTACGCCGCGCGCCTGAACAAACAGGCTTCGATAGATCGTCTCGTGCGACACCTGATTATGCTCTTCTTGCGGATACTCTCGCTTCAGCCAACCTGCAATCTGCTCAGGAGACCAGTTCATCTGGAGCTTCCTTGATACTGTCCGGCTCAAAGCCCAGTTGCAAGCCAGCTTGCACGGTTTGGGACGATGGGCACGTTCCCAGGACGCTTGATCAGACCGGACAGCTCTATATTGATCAACGCCGCCATTGCGTTTGACTTCACGACTGATGGTTGAAGGGGAACGTCGAAGGCGTAAGGCAATCGAACGCAGCGACAAACGGCTTTCTAGTCCTCTGGATATCTCTTCACGCTCAACAAGTGTAAGCGCTAGTCTTGACCGCTTGCGAACAGGAGGGCGAATGCCGCCCGTGCGAGAAAGCAACGGATAAATCGAGGATGAATTCCGATCAAACCTGCGCCCGATGGAACTCATCGACTCACCACGTTGCCAGCGATCCCATATCTCAGACTTCTGTTCGCTCGTAAAATATATTCGACGTCTGTAACTCATTCCAACACTCCATCTTTCCAAAAAAGATTAAAGTGTTGCGTCGATCAATTGAGACCACCCCACGAAGCGGACATAAGCCAGATTACAAAGAGATCGGCTCTTATGAGAAATCTGTTGCGGAACGCTTGGCGCAGTGCCTATCTGACGACGACGTTCGTATGCGTCTCAACGCAGCCACCGCGCTGTTTGCGTATAGTCGCCCTGAACTGAGGGTTGCCCTAGAAATTTCAACTTAAACGATGGAGCTGCGCACATGCGATTCATTGTCAGCATGATTTTCTTCGTACTTGCTATGACGGGCAATGCTCTTGCAGGCGGGCTAAAGGTGACAAAGGCCATCGATGGCGTTTACGCTATTGTCGGGCCGAAGGGACAGCGCTCGCCGAAAAACCTCGCCAACAACGCCACGTTCGGGCTGGTGGTTACTAGCGAAGGCACGGTGTTAATAGACCCGGGCGGCAGCTACAAAGGAGCAGCGGCGCTCGATGCGTTGATCAAGACAGTGACGACTCAGCCGGTGAAGATTGTGATCAATACTGGCGGACAGGATCATCGCTGGATAGGCAATAGCTACTGGCGAGAAAAGGGTGCGAAAATCATTGCATCCGAAACAGCGGTTGCCGATCACAAGGATCGTGGCTCATTGCAGATGACGATGCTCGACAATCTCATCAAGGGACAGCTGGACGGTACAAATCCGGTCTACGCCGATAAGACATTTGCTGAAACACATGAGTTCAATCTTGGCGGTGTTGTGTTCGAGATTCACCACAAGGGTCAGGCCCACACGCCAGGCGATAGCTTTGTGTGGCTGCCGCAATCGAAAGTGATGTTCACCGGCGATATCGTTTACGTGGAGCGCCTACTTGGTGTCGGACCAATGTCAAATGCCGGCTCCTGGATAAAGGTATTTGAGGCCATGGCAGCGTACAGGCCCCGCTATCTGGTTCCAGGGCACGGCGATGTGACGGACGTGAAAAGGGCAACGGCTGAGACGTATGACTATCTGGTCCATCTGCGCAAGCAGATGGCGGCGCACATTGAAAATGGCGGGGACATGATTGGCTCGGTCAAGGTAGATCAATCGGCGTTTTCGAGCCTTAAGAATTTCAGTGAACTGGCCAAGCGTAACGCCCAGCAGGTTTTCGCTGAAATGGAATTTGAATGACGAACCAAATAATGAGGCATACCTATGCGGATACTGAGTGTCTGGTTTGCCGGTCTGTTTCTTGTGATTGCCGGTTGGAGTCTCACGCCTAACTTCGGAACCGCGGCCGAGGACGGTCGCGAACTGGTCAAGCTGCCGACGTTGATGCAGGAACACATGCTTGCCAATATGCGCGATCATCTCGTCGCGCTCGATGATGTGCTGGGAGAGCTTGCCGACGACAATATCGACAAGGCTGCAGAGATTGTCGAAAAACGGCTCGGAATGTCATCTCTCTCACGTCATGGGGCTCAGCATCTGGGCAAGTTCATGCCGAAGACCATGCGTGCGATCGGAACACAGATGCATCGCGCCGCCAGCCGCTTCGTCATTGTCGCCCGCAATGCCGAGCTTGATCCTGGTAAAGCTTCACACCGCAAAGTGTACGGGGCCCTGCAAGCGATAACTGAGAACTGCAACGCCTGCCATCAGGCCTACCGTATTCGTTGATCTGTGCCATCCAAATATAGTGGTATGGACAGCTTCTCCGCAGGGATCGCAATACATGAGAATTTGGTGTGCATGCAGGAACGACGATTGTCCGCTTCGGGTCATGAGCAGACTTTTCGCGGTTCAGCCAATTGAGTCCGCTTGACTCCCATCTGCAGACATCGGTCGCCTGAACTTCCGCTTAGCTTCCCAAAGCAGACATCCTCACCCGTCCG
>DEIT01000060.1 GCA_002352635.1 Hyphomicrobiaceae bacterium UBA2767
CGAGCCGTTGGGAGGTTTTTACCCATGGTGGGCGTGAGCCCACGGGTATCGACGCGATTGAATACGCCAAAGAAGTGGTCGCGCTTGGTGCGGGGGAAATCCTTCTGACATCCATGGACCGGGACGGGACCAAGGAAGGGTTCGATCTCGAACTCACCCGTACTATCGCTGACGCGGTGTCCGTACCCGTGATTGCCAGCGGTGGTGTCGGCACCCTTGATCATCTGGTTGATGGCGTGCGTGAAGGCCATGCGAGCGCAGTGCTTGCAGCATCCATCTTCCATTTCGGCGAGCACAGCATCGGCGAGGCCAAGCAGCATATGGCCGAGCGTGGTGTTGCGGTGCGGCTTGGCGCATAAATAACCTTACACTCTTGACCCACTATCCGATTGTGACGCGAGGGTGTATGACGCCCTTATGACGGATGAAAAACCAGATATTCTGCAACAGCTTGCAGCGACCATCCGCGTGCGCGCAAAAGCCGATGGCGACGCCTCCTATACGCGCGCGCTGCTCGATGGCGGTGCTGAGAAATGTGCGAAAAAGCTCGCTGAAGAGGCGGCGGAAACGGTGATTGCCGCGGTCTCTCAGGACGAAAAGGCGGTGACTGCCGAGGCGGCGGACCTGCTTTATCACCTGCTTGTTTTACTGCAGGCGCGAGGCGTATCCCTCGACGATGTTCTGGCTGAACTTGAACGGCGCATGGGCACATCAGGCCTTGTAGAAAAGGCCGCACGCAAAATGGACCGCTAAATCTCATGCCGGACGATGGTGCCATGACCCGCAAGCCTAACGACAGGCTCAGCCCCTACCGGAAATTCTCCCGGGGTGAATGGGCGGCATTGCGCGCGGACACGCCGATGACTCTGACGCAGGAAGACGTCGAACAGCTATCGGGTCTGATCGAGCGCGTCTCGGTTAGTGAGGTACGTGAGGTCTATCTACCATTGTCCCGCCTGCTCAATCTGTATGTGGGTGCGGCGCAGACGCTGCATGAGGCAACATCGACCTTTCTCAACAACAGCGATGGCAAGACGCCCTTTATTGTCGGCCTTGCCGGTTCTGTTGCCGTTGGCAAGAGCACCACTGGCCGTGTGCTCCAGGCATTGCTTGCGCGCTGGCCCAATCACCCCCGGGTCGATCTCATCGCTACAGATGGTTTCCTTTGGCCCAATGCGGAGCTGGAAAAACGCGGACTGATGGAACGGAAGGGATTCCCTGAAAGCTACGATCAGGCGCGGCTGCTCGGCTTTATGGCGGACGTTAAGGCTGGCGAGCGTGATGTTGTAGCGCCGGTTTATTCGCATTTTCACTATGACGTTCTGCCGGGGGAGACCAACGTCATCGATCGCCCCGATGTTCTCATTGTTGACGGCCTGAACGTGTTGCAACCGGCGCGGCTCCCCAAGGGCGGCAAGGCCATTCCTTTCGTCTCCGACTATTTCGATTTCTCCATCTATCTTGATGCAGAGGAAAAACTCGTCGGACGCTGGTACGTGGAACGGTTCATGCGCTTGCGTCAAACAGCGTTTCGTGACCCCGCCGCCTACTTCCACCGCTATTCGAAACTCACCGACAAGGAAGCTCAGAAGACGGCCGAGCGCATCTGGAAGCAGATCAACCTGAAAAATCTGAAGAAAAACATTCTACCGACCCGACAGCGCGCCGATCTGATCCTCCATAAGACCGAGAATCATGCCGTAGATGAGGTCGCACTCAGAAAGTTGTAGCCGGCCAGCTAGAAACGCCGTTCAACCATCTTCTTCTTCAACTCAGCGATTGCCTTGGCCGGATTGAGGCCCTTCGGGCACGCTTTGGTGCAGTTCAGGATGGTGTGGCAGCGATAGAGCCGGAACGGATCTTCCAGATTGTCGAGCCGGTCACCAGTCGCTTCATCGCGGCTGTCGACCACCCAGCGATACGCCTGCAACAGGACGGCGGGGCCAAGATACCGGTCGGAATTCCACCAATAGGAAGGGCACGAGGTCGAGCAACAGGCGCACATGACGCATTCATACAGACCATCGAGCTTCTCGCGGTCTTCGCGCGACTGTTTCCATTCTTTCGGAGGCGCGGCGGTCTCGGTCTGCAGCCACGGCTCAATTGAACGATGCTGGGCATAAAAATTGGTCAGGTCCGGCACCAGGTCCTTGATCACCGGTTGATGCGGCAGCGGATAGATTTTGACGGTTCCCTTGATCTCGTCCATGCCTTGCGTGCACGCAAGCGTGTTGGTGCCGTCTATGTTCATCGCGCATGAACCACAGATCCCTTCGCGGCAGGAGCGGCGGAAGGTCAGAGACGAATCAATCTCGTTTTTGATCTTGATCAGCGCGTCCAGAACCATCGGCCCGCACTCATCCAAGTTCAGGTGATAGGTGTCGACCTGAGGGTTCTCTTTGTCATCCGGATTCCAACGGTACACGCGGAATTCACGCCAAGTTCCCTTGTCCTTGGCATCGTTCCAGGTCTTGCCTTCATTGACCTTCGAATTTCTCGGGAGAGTCAGTTCAACCATGCAAATTTCTCCGTACCGGACGCCATCAGTACACCCGCGCCTTGGGTTCGATATAGGCGACGTCGTTGGTCATGGTGTAGGTATGAACAGGGCGGTAGCCAAGCCGGACCGTCCGCTTTTCATCATTTGCCCAGGTCAGTGTGTGTTTCATCCACTTCTTGTCGTCGCGGTCGGGAAAGTCTTCACGAGCATGGGCGCCGCGACTTTCCTTGCGGTTGACTGCGCCCGCCACGGTCACTGCCGCCTGCACGATCAGATTGTCATACTCCAGCGTCTCGATCAGATCCGTGTTCCAAATCAGCGAGCGGTCGGTGACACGGACGTCGTCGGTGGCTTGCCACACGTCCTGGATGAGTTTCTTGCCCTCTTCCAGAACGTCGCCGGTACGGAAAACCGCGCAATTAGACTGCATGGCGCGCTGCATCTTCAAGCGAAGTTCCGCCGTTGGTGTGCCGCCCTTCGCGTATCGGAAGTGGTCAAGACGTGACAAAGCGAGATCACCCGCATCGGATGGCAAGTCGGGGTGTGATGAGCCGGTCTCGACCGTTTCCGCGCACTTGATGCCGGCGGCGCGTCCGAACACCACCAGATCGATAAGCGAGTTGGAACCCAGGCGATTTGCGCCATGCACTGAAACGGATGCTGCTTCGCCAATGGCGAGCAGGCCGGGTACGACCGTATCGGGATTTCCCTTGTGCGATGTAAGCACTTCGCCGTGATAGTTGGTTGCGATGCCGCCCATATTGTAATGCACCGTCGGCAGCACGGGGATTGGTTCGCGTCTTAGATCAACGCCAGAAAATATTTTCGCTGACTCGGTTATTCCGGGCAGCCGCTCATGGAGAATATCGGGATCGAGGTGGTCCAGGTGGAGATGGATATGATCCTTATCCGTCCCTTGTCCACGCCCCTCGCGGATTTCGATGGTCATCGAACGGGACACCACATCTCGGGAGGCCAGGTCCTTTGCATGCGGCGCATAGCGCTCCATGAAACGCTCGCCTTCGGAGTTTGTCAGATACCCGCCCTCGCCACGCGCACCCTCTGTTATGAGAACGCCCGCACCGTAAACGCCGGTGGGATGGAACTGCACGAACTCCATGTCTTGTAGCGGCAGCCCCGCGCGCAACACCATAGCGTTGCCATCGCCTGTGCAGGTGTGGGCGGAAGTGCATGAGAAATAGGCGCGCCCGTACCCGCCTGTTGCCAGAACGGTTTTATGTGCACGGAACCGGTGCAGCGAGCCGTCTTCCATATTCAGTGCGACGATGCCGCGGCACACCCCATCCTCATCCATAATCAGATCAATGGCGAAATATTCGATGAAGAATTCAGCGGAATAGCGCAATGACTGCCCGTACAGCGTATGCAGCATGGCGTGGCCGGTGCGGTCAGCGGCGGCGCAGGTCCGTTGCGCCGGCGGACCCTCTCCGAATTCGGTCGTCATGCCGCCGAAAGGACGCTGGTAGATCTCACCTTTTTCAGTGCGCGAAAACGGCACGCCATAATGTTCAAGCTCGTAAACTGCTTCCGGTGCCTGACGGCAGAGATACTCAATTGCATCCTGGTCTCCGAGCCAGTCCGACCCTTTGACGGTGTCATACATATGCCAGCGCCAATTGTCGGGGCCCATATTGCCGAGTGAAGCAGCAATACCACCCTGGGCAGCGACGGTGTGGCTGCGGGTGGGAAACACTTTCGTGATGCAAGCGGTTTTGAGCCCCGCTTCGGCACAACCGAGCGTGGCCCTTAGTCCCGCACCGCCTGCACCGACAACAACCACATCGTAGGTATGGTCGTTGAACGGATAAGCCTTGCCGTTGACCGCAGGACCGCTCGCCCCATTTCCACTGCCATTTGCCTTACGCGCCATCGCGTCATGCTCCGAGGCTAAGTTTTACAATTGCATATACGCAGGACAGTCCCACCAGGATGACAAAAAACGTATTCAAGATGAGACAAACCACCTTGAGACCTTCGCTGTGTATATAGTCCTCAATAACGGTCTGCATGCCGAGGCGCATATGCACCATCGCGGACAACACGAGCGCTAGCAGTGCGATCGCCACGAGCGATGAACCGAGATAAGCCGTGACGGTCGCATGATCCTTGCCGGCAAGCATGATGACGGTGAACACAAGAAACAGGGTCAGCGGGATATTGGCAAGCGCCGTTAGACGCTGGCGCCAGAAATGGTCTGCACCCTCACGGGCCGATCCGAGCCCGCGGACCTTGTTAAGAGGGGTGCGCATGTCCGCCATAATTACAGTCCCCCCGTCATTGTGAGAGCAACCGCCCATATAAGTGCGGTAAGACCCAGCGACCCTATGATTGTTGCTCGCGCCATGAGCTCGACCGTCGGCAACTCGAATCCGCTGCCCGTATCCCAGATGAAGTGGCGGATACCGCCAAGCATGTGATGGATCAGGGCCCAAGTATATGCGAACAGCACGATGCGACCGAAGATCGTATCTGCGAGTCCGCTGACAAAATTGTAGTATTGAGGACCTGAGGCTGCCGCAAGCAACCACCATGCGACGAGCAGGGAACCTGCATAGAGCGCCATACCTGTCAGCCGATGCAGGATCGACATGATCGTTGTCAGCATCGGTTTGTAGATCTGCAAGTGTGGAGAAAGTGGTCGGTCGGCCTGTGGTCCGGCTTGCGCCATCGGGTTCTCCCATGGAGGGCTTCGATTCACGAAGACGACTTTTACCGCGATGCAGCAAAAGCGGCAATGGGCGGAATTGTTGAAATTCTCGCAGCTGCTGGCGGGTTCTCTTGCTTAAGACCGCGGGAATCAAAGTGACCTTTCAGGATTAAATGTATCTTAAAGCCTCAACTCCACAATCCCATGTGCGTGAGGCCAAAATCCAGTAACATGGCGAGGAGCTGGATTGCATATGATGGGCTGCGCCTGGCGATTGTCGCGGGCGGGCACATCCTTATTGCGTAGAGAGTGATGCAATGGCCCGCAAATCCACACGTGTGAAAGCGAATGGCGTACGCGCCGCAAAATCCGAATCGCGGAAACCTGGTTCAGTCGACAAAGAACCGGAATCGGAAACTCCAATCAATCCATCCGAATCCGAAGCTGCTCTGGCACTTGAAGATGCCGAGCTGGTTGAGATGCTTGAGCAACTGAGCGAAACGATAAACACGGCGCAGACTGTCCTCAACGAACAGCACAGAATTGCCATGGAATCAGGCCAACCGAAGCTGGCGCCTCCCCCTGATCTGCCGCAGATTGAACCGCCGCCATTCGAAGTTGATGCACCGGCGTCCAAGTCCGTACCCGTCATATCCGTTATTTCCGCAATTGTTTCAGTTGTTTTGGCAATCGGCGCGCTTGGAGCATGGTGGTTGTTCTTGAATCAGCCGGATTCCTCATTTCGGTCTAAGACCGCGAAGGATGAGTCCCGAATCGGCGAACCAGTAGGGACAGCTAACCCGCGCGCCGAATTGCCGACACGCCAAGCGCCTCCTCTGCCGAAAAGGAAGCCAACTGCGCTTGCCGCGGTCGATGCCTTCCCTACGACAGCCGCGGTGCAAAGGGAGCCGGTTCCATCGCCTGCGATCAAGCGGGAAACCGTGGCACGCCTTCCAGTTCAGGATCCGGTACCGCCTCAGACATCTGTTGAAAGGACAGCAGCGCTTCCGCAAACCACCGTCAACCAGACGCCCCAGGTAACGGCCAGAGTTTCACCTCCGGAACCAAAAAAGCCTGCGCCTTTGAAAGAGCGACCGGCTCAAATCGAACAAGCCGAGCCGCCAAAACAAGTACCGGCGCGAAACCAGAGGATCCAGCTAACGCCCGCGGAGCAGCATGAGATCATACGCGCCAGGAAAGAACTGACGCGTATTTTGCCGGAAGTGGCAAAAAAGCCGGATATTGCGGTCAAGAAGCCGATACAGATCGCCCGTACCGCACCGGAAAAACCGGCCAAAGTGACTGAGCCTGCTACCAGGCCGACACCTCTCGCTCCGCTGACAGAAGCTCAATTGCGAAATATCCTGCGGCGCGGCGCGGACTTGTCCATGGCGGGTGATATCGCCGGCGCACGCCTCGTTCTCGAATATGCCGCCCTGCGTGGCAGCGCGGAGGCGATGTTCGCGCTTGGCCAGACATTCGATCCGGATTTTCTCGATTCCCGCGGCGTGATTGGAATGGCGCCGGACGTGGCGACGGCTCTGAAATGGTATAGCCGGTCGGCTGATCTGGGGTTCGATCCAGCGGATGCGCGTGCGAATGAACTTGAAAAGAAAGTCGGTCAGGGGCGCTGAGGCGGGGCCGCGCCCGCGCTAGAGCGGCGCGGCCCGCTATCTCTGCATGCTACTGGATAACCCCGCACGCAACTCTTCCGCCTGCAGACCCTGAGGGTTGGCTTCGGTAATCATCCGGGCCTGCGTGGAAGACGATGGCCGAACCATCAGCGTCGAATAGGGATGCCTTGCCATTCGGGTTGAGTGTCACGCCTGAATTGACCACATCAATCTCAACCGGTCCGGAATC
>DEIT01000246.1:0-1870 GCA_002352635.1 Hyphomicrobiaceae bacterium UBA2767
CGGATAAATTCTTCCCGGAACTCTTGGATTCGCGCTTCATTGCGCAAAGCACGCCAGCTCACAAAGCGTGGTCAAGGACCAAGTGCGAACCGTCAGACACCTGGGCCGCAGGCAGACATTGTATTGGGACGGAACGAAATCTTCGGCGAATCTGAGGCATTGGAGCGCACGGCTCGGACCACCACCGCTGTGGCCGAAACCGACAATACACTCCTGCTCGAGATAAGGTGGTCGGGTGCCCGCGAACTCTTGCATTGGTCAGATGCCTTTCGGCGCAAAATTGAAGGCCTCTACCGGGAACGCAGCATCAAATCAGGCCTGAGGCAATGCTCCCTGTTCGCTGACATAGACGATCACACTCTTAGCGACATCGCAGATAGATGCTCCTTTGAAACTTTCGGCGGCTTTGACTGGACCCACGCCTATCAGCGCGAGCGGACAATAACGACCAGTAGCGACCGGGGTGCTGCAAATGAGCCTGTCATATTGGAGCAGGGCCAGTATCTCGAGGACTTGTTCCTTTTTCACTCAGGTTTTGCCCGCGTGATAAAACGAACTGATCAGGTCGACACGACGGTGGGACCCTTAAAGCGCGGCGAAATCGTCGGAATGCGGGAGATTGTGGAAAGTCTGAGAGAAAACGGGACACCACGGGCGCAATACGGTTTGCAAGCCGTCGGCTACGCGAATGTCATCCGGATCCCCGTCCATGCAATAGAAGACTCGGTCTTGCTGTCATTTATCGACAAGAAAATGGAAGATGCATTTGCGGGCAAGCGCAACTCCCTTCGAGGCCAGCAGCTGATCGATTTCGTTGTCGACAACCGGTTTGTAAACGGCACAAAGGCAATGGCGATCGATACCACGCGGTGTGTCAACTGCGACGACTGTGTCCGTGCCTGTGCCGCCACTCACAACGATGTTGCCCGGTTCGACAGAACGGGCGCCGCACACGGCAAGTTCATGATTGCCAATGCCTGCATGCATTGTGCTGATCCTGTGTGTCTCATAGATTGCCCGACAGACGCCATTCAACGCGACGTCTGGAGTGGAAATGTTATCATTGATGAAAAAACCTGCATCGGCTGCGGCACCTGTTCAAGTGCGTGTCCATACAACAATATTCGTATGATTGATTCTAGGAATTCCGCTGGTCAGTTGCTCGTCGACAAAGACGGAGCGCACGTCCGCACCGCCTCAAAATGCGATTTGTGTGCCGGTCGCAGCAGCGGGCCGGCCTGCTTGCAGGCATGCCCCCACAACGCGATTGAGCGCGTTGATCTGCGCGACCCGCAGACACTGTCCGACTGGCTGTAGCGCGAAGACCCTTGCGCCAACTCATGCAAAATGTTGCGATTACGGCGTTGGCGGCCGCCGTTCTGTTCTGGATCGTTGATGCCTACGATACCTCCTTGCGGGATGCCAGATTCCTCGATGGCTGGATACTCAGTGCGGTCATGATCGCCCAGCTTGGATTCCATGTCCGCAAACAGTTTCCCGCACTCACAGTCGGTCGAGCTGCGGGCTGGCTCAGGGTCCATGTCTATGTGGGTTACTTCGCCATAGCCGCATTCCTGTTGCATACAAGCTTCTCACTACCGGAAAGTTCTCTTGAGTGGGTATTGTGGGTTTTGTTCATGACCGTGGCGGTCAGTGGCGTCATCGGCCTGTATCTGACCAAGTCGATTCCGCTCAAACTTCAGCATGTTCCATCCGAGCCGATTACACTCGAGCGGATCGATGAGGCGCGGTCCAAGCTGGCACAGGAAGTCGATGCTCTGATGCTGAAATCGGTCAAACACGCGACCTCGCCTGTCGTCTCGGACTATTATGTGGACAGTTTGTACAGCTATTTCAGAAAACCGAGGCA
>DEIT01000246.1:1952-25066 GCA_002352635.1 Hyphomicrobiaceae bacterium UBA2767
TGTCGCCGAGAAATTCGACCTCGACCATCAGTATGCCCTTCAGGGGCTGCAACAGGTCTGGCTATTCGTGCACATACCTGCAACCTACTGCCTGATCATGATATCGGTCCTTCACACCATGATCGTTTACGCCTATTCGTCGGGGGTTCGCTAAGATGAACTTCGCGCGATTCCTGCAATTTTGGCGGCGGGAGCACCCTCCGGAAAAGGCGCTGCGAACAAAACGCAACCTCATCTGCAAATGGGTCACCGTATTGTCTGCCGGCCTCGTCGTACTGGCAATCGCCTATGCAAGCGATACCCGCCATTTCATGCCGGGCCCCATCACGACGGCGCATGGCACGCTGGAAAGATGCACGGATTGCCATTCCAACATTTCGAAGGGTCAGCTCGGCTGGCTGCATGCGGTCATCACACCTTCAGATCCCAACAAGGACTCCGAAGCCTGCCTGACCTGCCATCAGATGGGGGAGGCTGCGCGAAACCCTCATGGTCTGGAATTGGCCAGGCTCGAAGCATATGTGCGTCGCGCGAAAGCGTCGCCGGACGCGAAAAATCTGGCAACCATGGTTCGCATGCGTGAGGCGGCTTTTCCGGTCGAGGGGACTTTTCCCGAAGGTGTGTTCTGTGCGACCTGTCACAAGGAACACAAAGGTCAGAACTTTGATCTTGAGTCGATGGCCGATGCGCAGTGTCACACCTGCCATGCTGTCCAGTTCGACAATTTCCAGGCTAATCACCCTGAATTTGACAGCTACCCCTTCCGACGGCGGACCAGGATAAACTTTGATCATTCCGGTCACTTCAAAAAGCACTTTCCGGAATGGCGTACCAAGAAAAAAGCCAGTGAGGTCCCCCCCACCTGCGCCAACTGCCATACGGTCAGCGCAAGCGGCGGGCACATGGATATCAAGCCGTTTGAGCAGATTTGCGCCTCGTGCCATCTGGATCAAATCGTTGGCGTTGAACGGGCGACAGGTCCGAAGGGAATTGCGATTTTGACCCTGCCCGGCCTCGATGTTGAAACGCTCAAGGAAAAAAACATCCCGATTGGTGACTGGCCTGAAGATGCTGAAGGTGAAATTGGCCCGTTGATGCAACTGTTGATCGGCCGGGACGATGAACGTCGGCAGATGCTCAAGGTTGCAAACGAGCTCGATCTCTTCGATTTGACCAAGGCCAGCGACGAGCAGATTGCACAGGTTGGAAAACTGGCCTGGGAAGTGAAGCGCCTGTTTCACACCCTGACCATGTCTGGAATGCCGGATCTGCTGAAGCGGATAGAATCCACAACAGGCTCAAGCATCAGCGAAGACCTGACGGCAAAGCTGACCGCGAGCATGCCTCACGACGTCCTCCTCAGTGCTCAGCGGGAGTGGCTGCCGAGACTTCGCAACGAGGTCGAGCAGCTACCTGCAGAAGCCGGGGCTGCCGCGCTGCAACCCGAGTCAGACGAACCAAAGCCGGAAGACGTCGCCGTTCCGGCTCCAGCACGCAAACCTTTTACTGAGGATCAGTCGGCGGATTCCGCGGCAGATGATCCGTCAACGCAAGACCAGTCCAAGGGCTGGCGGATTGATCCGTTCGGACGCCTGATCAAGGGCAACAAACCGCCCGATGAGGACGACGAAGCAGAGGAGAGCGAAACGGACGAGTCAGATACGGACAGCACGGAAACGGACACCGAGGAATCCGAAGTGGTCGACGCCGAGGCGATCGATGAAGGACCTCCCGTTGACTCTGAAGATTGGACAAAACACGGTGGTTGGTACCGGAAAGACTACGCCATTTTGTACAAGCCCACCGGCCATGCTGATCCGTTCCTGCGCGCCTGGCTGGAACTTACAAGTCGCTTGTTCGGAGAGGACGAAGACAATCTGGCAGTCCCCGCATTCAAGGAACTGGTCGGGAAAGACGCACAGGGACAATGCACGAAATGCCACAGCATCGATGCAACGCCGAACATGAGCCGTCTTGTCAATTGGAACCCGTCAAAGCTCTCCGATCGCGAAAGTCCGTTCACGCTGTTCAGCCACGAACCTCATTTCGGCATCACTCAGGAGAAGGGGTGCTTCACTTGCCATGGGATAAGCAAAGCGAAAGGCTATCTCGACACCTACAGTGGACGCGATCCCTACACGTATGTGTCGAACTTCAAGACCGTGAAAAAAGAAGTATGCGCGTCATGTCACGGCAAAATGCAAGTTCGAGAGGACTGCCTGCTCTGCCACAAGTATCACGTGAACAAGATTACGACGCCGATCATGTCAACCAAGGTTCCGCGGAAATGATGCGGTGACTATGTGACGGCCTAAAGGTCCAGAACCAGATCGCTTTGCGGTTGGGCAATGCATGGCAGGCACGTGCCCGCTGCAGGTTCATTTTCCGGCTGGCGCTCATAGGCGACGGTTCCCTCCTTGAGCGCCACCGCACAGGTTCCGCAAACACCTTGCCGGCATGCACAACGTGCCTTGATGTTGTGCTCGATTGCAAGTTCCAGAAGCGAACCATCTCGCGGCGACCAGCTGAACGTCTTACCTGATCGCGAAAACTCAATCCGGAAACTGCTTGCTGATTCAACCAACCCATTTGCAGGCGCCGCGCTCTTCGTTCCAGGCGTGCTCTGGCCAAAGGATTCAAACCTTATGTCTTCGCGGGGAACACCCAGCGCCTCAAGTCCCTCGCGCATCGACGTCATCATCGCATTGGGACCGCACAGATAAATTTCACAATTCCGAACCTCCAGAACCGGCCGAAGCAGTTCTGCCGTAATGTGACCTTTCACGTGATAGTCGATGTTCTTCTGGCACCATTCCGTCGGTTGGCTGTAGGCGACTAGCAAACGGATGTTGGGCGTATGTGCGTTGAGGCGCTTCAAAGCATCATACATGATGTGCTCGCCTCGGTTGCGGACACCGTAGAGGAGCCAGACCTCTCTTTTGGACCCTGTGGCAACGAGCCAGTTCAGCATGCTGAGAAGGGGTGTGATGCCGATGCCGCCCGCAATCAGAATGATCGGACGGTCGGAATTCTGATCGAGGCAAAACGACCCGGCCGGCGCGTATGTCTCAACCAACGCGCCAGGTTGCAGATGATCGTGAAAATAGCTGGATGACCGTCCGGGAGGTGTCTCCGCCGGTGAATTCTCTGGTGCGTCAATCCGCTTGACCGTCACGCGATAGAAGTCTTCTTCCGTTGGGCTCTGCGATAGGGAGTAGCAACGCATCTCCGGTTTGTCATGGCCCGGAACAGGCACCGAGAATGTCAAAAACTGTCCTGGCCGGAACGTCGGTATCGGCCTCCCGTCGTGAGGCTTCAGATAAAAGGAGCAGACATCGCGGTTACTGTTTTCGTATTCGCGCCTGACGACCTGAAACCTTCTCTTTCCGACCCAGGGGACGTCAGTCTCCTCAGGCTCCACGTCCTCTGCCTGATAAATGCGCGACGCGGCACTCTGGAACTGGGTGATGTATTGGCGGTCCTGGCGAGAGAGCTGATATTTCTTGCCCGCGAATGAAAGCGCACTGATCGTGGCGCGCATGGTGGCGGCGCCGACAACCATAATTCCGAACATTTCCGCGATTGTCAGTAGTTGCATCGATAGTCCCTCAAATTCCGTTCTCTGCATGCAGCCGCGCCGGCTGCCATCAATACACGACCTGAAATTCCGCACGTGCGCCGTAGCCGTCATCACGCCCTTCGTTGAGGGCGTAGAAGGTTTCGAAAGTCAGCTGCACATGCCGCCCGACGGCCTGCTGCAATTGGGCTCCAAATCCAAGACTGTTAAAGCCGTCGCCACTCAGATCCTGACGTCCCGCCACCTCGAGGATGAGGTTGCGCCGATTGTTGTCCCAGAACGCCTGGTATCCGAGCGCGCCACCAATGACGCTGTCGGTTGTGAACGGGTCGAGCTCTGCGCCGTATGTGCTGAGGTTGGGAGACGCGAACAAGATTCCCGTATTGGCAAGCGGTCCGCCGACGATAGCTTCCCGGCCAGCCTGCGTAAAATTCCCGAGACCGAGGAACGAATTGAAGTAGACGATGTCGTCCGATCCCTTGACAGTCTTGGAGATTTCGCTCGTCAACAGGGTGCCGGTGCCGACCACATTCCCTTCAATTTCGTCCTCAAGTGCGATGGACGTGTTCACGCGGAAAGCGGTACTGACACCACCAAAGTGGGGGAGACGCTGGATCGCCGCAAATCCGAAATAGAGGCCGTCGCCGTCACCCTCGTCATTCACATAGATCATGTCGTAGTTGAATGTGCTGATGTGCTTATCGGCAGCGATGAAAAGACCGAACATATCCGCATCGTTCTGCTGTCTGTCGAAGTCGTTTCGGTCCAGACGATTCCATCCCCACATGCCCGACACGCGCAAGTTCGACGTGCCTGGGAAGGGGATGTTGTTACGAATAAAGCCCACCGCGTCGATCGTGTCATTTATGAGGATACCCTCCTGAAAAATGACCGGCTGGCGTCCGACCGTGAAACCAAGGTCGATCGGTCGTACGCCCTTCTTGTCGAGCACCGGAAACAAACTTCCCAGATCGCCCTCGAAGAACAGGGTCTCGATATTAAATCCGAACTCCTCGTTGAACCCTTCTTTCTGACCTTCAAATGTGTAGCGGGTGAACTGATCGGGTCGGTTGTTGTCGGTCGGCCGAATGCCCAACAGGATCTTCTCGGTCCCGGTGAGCTGTAGGTTGGCGAAGACGTCGAGCCTGTTGGCAAGTTCCGTTTCCCGCGGGTTGCCGGAGCGGCCATCCTTGAAGCTCTGAAAGGCTGTGCGATTGATCGCGTAAGCCCACAGCCTCGGTTGCCAAACCGCGCCGATGACTGGAACTTCATACCCCGCGTGCAGATTGCCAGTGTCGAGGAAGCCGTTGCCGAGCTCGACAGCCAGCTTTGGCCTGCTCGGCAACTGGCCGATTTCCTTCGGGTCGGTTTTCTCGGTCATGAATGGAACGTATTCATCCTTCAGAGCCTTGACCTTGACCTTGTCTCCGAGGGGCCAGAACGAGCTGTACCATTTGCGATCCGCGTATGGATCACCATATTTCTCTTCTTGCGATTTTGGCGCAGCCATCCGTTTTCGTCGCTCCGGACCGGCCATGTATTCTTTTGGCTTAAGCTTGTCGGACTTGCTGGCGGAGGCGACCCGCCAGGGCAATGGCTTACCCGTTGACTCAGCAGCGAGGGATGAGGCCAGATCGGCAACCCCGAGGCTGACTGTCATCAGCAACACGGCGGACCCGTGCCAGAACTTTCGATCAAATGTGCGAACCTGCATTGACGTTCCTGTTGTCCCTCGTCTTGTTTTCTTTGGTGCGTCGCTGCCGACAGCACTGGCTCGGTCTAGTTTTGTGATGGTCATCCTTTCGCAATCACGAAACGTCACCTGTTCTTGGTCTTTGCCCACGGGAGGCTGGGATCGGGCTTGAATGAACTTGGCGCAGAGAAAAGTGCCGGAGCCGACCGCGGCTTATTGCCACCTGGTTTCCGGTCCGAGCTCGCCGCCAGCTTCACATTGCGCTCCCACAGCACCTGCGTCCCCGCGATCACGGCCCGCCCGACTTCCCCAGGGGTCATGCCGAAATCAAACCCAACGTCCTGAATGCCGGTAATGAGGTTGATCGGGACAGCCTGAGCCTTGAGCTTGATCGTCGCCTTGTAGGGGCCATTGCCGGTGAGCTCGCGCGCACCGACCTTGTACTTTGCCCAGCGCTCGCCATTAGGCTCGATGCCCTTCTTGTGGTTGCGCTCGGTGGCCGGCTCGCCGGTGAACACCAAAGACGTAGTCGATGGCAGAACGCGCGGCAGCGCAAACTGCGGGTAGGGGATCGGAATAACGTGCTCGATCTCACCCCCACGCCCGTTCTGCGTGACAAAGATCGACTGAAGGCTGAAGAGATAGGGGTCGATTTTGACCTTGCCTGCATGCACATAGGAGGAGTGTCCGTCACGCACATCGCCATTGGGATCGCGATCACCCGAACGGAACACGACCTTTCCACTGCGGTCCTTGACCGTTACGTCGAGCCACACCAGGCGCTCGCCCGTAAATCCGGTCGGCACGTTGTGACCATCGGTTCCGTTACGGACACGGACGCGGAACGCCAGACCTCTCTCGTCTGCGCGATCGACGATCACGTCACTGAGGACGAAACCGTTTTTGAGGACTTCCAGACGCTCGCGCCGCGCATATTCGAGCAGCTCGAACTGCTCGTTGAGAATTTCCCGGGCGTCGTAGCGGTCGTCAACAGACTGCCAAGCCTCCGGGAACTTGTAATTGGCCGGAACGGTGGACTCGAACTTGTCGGTTCCCCATCCTTGCTTGTGTTTGAACTGCAGCCATTCGCGCATGGTCTTGAAGGCGGCAGCCTTCTGATTATGCGGAAAGATACCCGGATGGATGACGGAGTAGTCAGGCCCGGAGAAGAAGTGATTGGTGATCTTTCTGGTCTTAGTCGGAACGTCGCCAACAACCGCTGCGGGACCCTGATCATATCCCGAAACTTTGCCCTGAATCTTGCCCATGTGGCAGTCCTGACAGGTCTCACCCTTCGCGGCGGCAGGTGAGAGGCGATATTCGCTGAAGGCCTCCTCAAGCCTGAAACCGTTGAACAGCGTGACGTCGTGGCAACTGCCGCAGAAGGTTGACGATTTGATCGGATCGAACACCTTCGCTTCGTTGTGGATCTTGCGGCCTGGTTCCTTGGGGTCTGTGACGACGCGGAATTTTTCCGGCTGCTGCAGGGTTTCCTTCACGCCGGCATTGCCTTCGGGTCCGAAAACCGGATCGGTCACGCCGCCCTCGACCAGCGCCAATCTGCCGCTGACCTTGTTGTAGGTCTTGTTGATGCGGTGGCAAACGATACAGGTTATGCCTTCGCGGGACGTAGGATGGCGATCGAGGTTTGATTCAAATGTGCTCTCGCCGAGGTTCGCCCCGACGGGGTTGTGGCAGCGTAAACAGAAGTCGCCGTTGGAGCCGTTGCTGAGCTGGTTGATCTTGTTGTTCAAGGAGAGATAAATGGGACTGAGCTGCGCGTAGGAGTGCTGGGAAACGGACCACTCCTTGTAGTGTTTCGGGTGGCAGATCCCGCAGGTTGCGGCGGCGGGGTAGCGGTTTTCTACGAACAGCGCCAAATGCTGTTCAGCGGCGGAGAGTGCCTCGTCTCCACCCTCACTCTTCTTGGCGGCCTTCTCGGCAGGTGAAGCGTCGTCCGCCTTCGGCGTCGACCTCTTCTTGCGTGCTTCGCTGCCCTCGGGACCAAGCACTTTGTCAGCTTCAATCAACAGATCGTCTGTCTGGTCCGACTTGGTGGGTGATGCCGCTTGGGCGAGACGAATTTTCTCACCTGCCTTGTGTGACCCTGAAACGTGTGACCCTGAAACCGCGAGATATTTTTGAAGCCGTTCGGAAACTCGCTCCGGACTGCTTGCAAGCGGGAATTGGTCGGCGGGAAATGCAGGGTCCAAGTCTGCCCGCGCAGCGTCTGAATATGGCAGAAATCGATCGCCAAGCGTCAAACCCGCCGCAAGGACGATCAGAAATGTCACGACTAGAATGCTGACTAACTTATTCAACTTTCCCCCCGTTTAATCCAGCCAACATTGGCCAGATTTTCTCTAGGCTACCTGCAAGCAACGCGATCCCTATCGCTGCGGACGTGAATCCGCGGCGTTGCGACTTGACGGCATCAAGCCAGAAAATGATCGATGGGTGGCCGGTCCGACCCGGCTAGATTGGAACTCTAGTTCTTCGGTATCCGCAGCAGAGACAGATCAGCTCACGATCAGACGATACGGCACAGGACCACTTCCAAGTCCTGACAACCGCTATTCAAAAGTTTCGTCTTGCATTGATCGTTCGGCGTTTTTCCCTCTTGTGCGGCTCAAAAGTGACCATTTCGGTTCCCTCCCAGATAAGCGTCGTCACTCAATCAACCTTGCACCTCAATCTCCTGCACGATGAGATTGTTAACCATAGGTTGTGACAAAAATTGGGTCTACAACTGTCACAAATGCGGCGATTCCATGCAATTTGAGCCGCTTGGCGGTGAGCTGGTTTGGTAATAGTGCCGGCGAGGGTTTGGACGAAAGCGAGGAATTAGCCAGCAAAATCCGCAACTTGATCCATGAAGTGATTTTCCAGGTGCAGGAGAGCTTGCTGCGAATGGTGATTGCCCAAAAGTCGCCAAAAACTCCCTATTGTGCACTGCAAGACATGCGACGGCCCGCCACCATGCACCGGCGTTTCAGAATTCCTTTCGCATCCAGCGCGTCCATTTGCCATGCGCTGTCGTTCATTCGCGTCAGCATCAGAAAACCAAACCCACTGTCATTGACAATCTGGCGCATCAGGCTCCCCGCAACCTCGAAATCGCGTTTCTCGCCTGTCGGCATCGGATCCAAACGCGTCCCGCCATTTCCACTAATCACCTGCACCGGTCCCGCTGCTAGATCCAGTGCCTGGAAGGCGTGGATGTGACCGGAGAGGACCAGACTGAACGCTTCAGGAATCGCGGCACCGAAAGCCTCGCGCTGAGTGTCATCGCCATTGATGAGTTCTCCAAACGCGAACATGTTCACCCATAACGGGCGATGCGTCAGAAACCATGTTTCGTGCCGCAAATTGGTGAACGTGGCATCCGCCAACCTTTTGTAGTCTGACAGACGGGCCCTGGAGCTCTCAGGCGCGCGGCCGTCCGATGCATCAAAGACGATCAGGTCGAGGCCATCAGCAAGCACCTTCCACGGGTCGGTCACCGCCGGGCATTCATCCGGGACAGGTCCGGCAGCGAAATATCGAAACCAGCCCTTGGCGCCACGGCCACAGTTTTCGTGATTGCCACGAACAAAGACAAACGGCGCCCGTGAAAACAATTTCTGAGCGGGACCCAGCCAGTCTGCAACCCAGGTTTGATAATTGTCGCCGTAAGGTGATCCGGCGCAATCCGCACCCGGAGGACAAGGGCTGCCTCGGTACACATAGTCACCAACATGGATGACGAGGTCAGGCTTTTTGGCGTCTATTTCTGCCAAGATGGCCTTCAGCGGCCAGGCCTCAGGATCGTTGCAAGCCTGAACCTGGCGGCCCCTGATCCGGCAGCCCGTGTCGCCTATGACCGCAATACGGCGAATTGTCTGGTTCAAGGTTGGCAGAGCTGTCCCGTCAAGGCTTACGTTGTTCACGGGTTGATGCAAACGCTGCTCGCAGACGTGGCCGGGAAACTCGTCGTCCGCGCTCGCGCGGCGGCGCATCACAACGAACTGCCCATCGACCTTCAGGATCGGGCACTCGGAGGAGCGGGAAATAGCGCGAACAACGATCTGGGAGTCAGGCCCAAGTTGCACCCAGTGGTGCAGCGTTTCCGATGCGACGGCCCCCCCGGCGAACCACAGCGAAACGACTATGGTTATGCAGATGAAATAGAATCTCATGGGCATAAGCATATCATCTCCACCGGGATCCCGGTCCATGTCCGCGTTGGTTTGAGACTGCCAATACACGGATTCATTTCTCGCCGATCCAATCTCGAATAGTATACTGCCGTTGCCCGCACCGATATGAACCATCACAGCTTGCGGAATGGATGCGTCACAGCAACCTCCGTGCTAAACATCTTGGAGCACAAGAGCCAGCGTGTTCGGTCAGTATGAACTTTGCAAGCGCCATATGGTGGGTGCTCGCTCCTGAGAGGATAAACCAGCATGTTGTCACATCGAATTTTTTTCATCCTGTCAGCTATCGGAATTCTTCTTCTCATCGTGGTCCCGCAATACTGGCTACCATTTAGATGGGCCGGGCTGTTCATCGTGCCCTATGTCGTGACGGGCATCTACGACATGTTTTTTTCCAAGAGCAATGTCCTACGCAACTATCCGGTTATCGGCCATTTGCGGTATGGGCTGGAGTTCATAAGCCCCCAGATTCGCCAATACTTCATCGAAACGAATACCAGTGGCCGGCCGTTCAACCGGGATCAGCGCAATGTTGTCTACCAGCGAGCCGCAGGTGAATCCGCCTTTCAGCCATTCGGTACGCAGGCCAATATCGATGATGTGGGATTCAACCGGGCAAACCATTCGCTGTCGCCAAAGAAAGTTCCTGAGGAAGAAGGCCGCGTGACAGTCGGTGGCACGGAATGCAAGAAGCCGTATAACGCCTCGCGGCTCAACATTTCAGCCATGAGTTTTGGTGCGCTCAGCCCCAATGCGATTCTGGCGCTCAACAGCGGCGCAAAAATCGGCAATTTCGCCCACAACACCGGCGAAGGTGGTCTGAGTAAATATCACCTCGCAGGCGGCGGAGACATTTTTTGGCAAATCGGAACGGGGTACTTCGGCTGCCGTACCAAGGATGGCGGATTCGATCCGGCGCAGTTTGAGGAACGGTCAAAAAACGAAGCTGTAAGGATGATTGAGATCAAGCTTTCACAAGGGGCAAAACCGTCACATGGCGGGGTATTGCCCGCAGCGAAAGTCGATGAAGAGATCGCCGAAGCCCGCGGCGTGCCCGTAGGCGAGGATTGCATTTCACCGCCTGCACATTCAGCTTTTTCCACGCCACACGGTCTTCTGGAATTTGTCGCGCAGCTGAGAGATTTGAGTGGCGGCAAGCCGGTAGGATTCAAGCTTTGCATCGGCCGAGAGTCGGAGTTCATGGGCATCTGCAAGGCTATGGTCGAGTCTGGGATTCTACCAGATTTCATAACCGTTGATGGATCGGAAGGCGGCACTGGAGCAGCACCGCCTGAATTCTCCGATCGCCTGGGTATGACGGCCGATGAAGGGCTGATCTTTGTCGAGAACTGTCTGGTCGGAATCGAAAAACGAGAGAGCATGAAGGTCATTTCTTCCGGTAAAGTCGTTACCGGCTTTGATCTGCTGCAGAAAATCGCGTTGGGCGCTGATATGTGCAATGCGGCACGCACCATGTTGTTCTCAATCGGCTGTATTCAAGCCGTGCGTTGCCATACCAATACCTGTCCTTCCGGGGTTGCGACACAAGACCGGCACAGGATGAAGGCGGTCAATGTCGACGCACGCAAGCACAATGTCGCCAACTATCACCGGATCAACATGGAGAGTTTCCTCGATCTGGTCGGCGCCATGGGCCTTTCATCCCCTGAAGAACTCACCCCCGATCACGTCTATCGGCGCGTCGCCAACGAGACTGAAAAAACCTACAGCCAAATCTATTCCTACATCCCACCTGGTCATCTTCTGCATGCTGAAAAAATCGACCCGGAATACGAACAACACTGGGCCATGGCCAGAGCCGACGCCTTTTAAGATTCATGCCAACTGAACAATGGTGATTTGATGCAAGGCGCAGATTTTCTATTGCGGTCTCTGGTAGCGGACGATGTCGACCACCTCTTCATGATGACCGGCGGTTTGGTCGATCCGTTCCTTCCGGCAATCGCACGTGTTCCTGAAATTACACCAGTCGTTGCCGCGCATGAGGGTGGAGCGGCAGCAATGGCGGACGGCTACGCACGCGCCAGTGGCCGCATCGGTGCCTGCCTGTGTATCGGCGGGCCGGGTCTGACCAATACGGTAACCAGCATTTCAGCGGCCTATACGGACGAGTCGCCTGTTCTCCTGCTGACAGGTGCGGTTGAGAACTACATGCAGGGCCTTGGTCTTTTTCAGGATGCGACTGCGAGCACGTATCAGGACGTTCAGATCATTGCTCCTGTCACAGTCGAATCCTACAGCGTTCCGGACATAAGGCTGCTGCACCACAAATATCGAAACGCGATCAAAAACATGTTGGATGGCGGGAGACGCCCCGCCCATTTGACAATTCCTCGCGATGTTCAAAAAGGCGAGATTGATGCACAACCGGAACCCATTAGCCGCCAACTGCTCGCATCCACGGCGCTTGACACCAAAGCAGCCCAAACGCTTTGGGGGAAGCTCAACGGTGCAGCCCGTGTGGCAATCCTGGTCGGGGGAGGCGTCATAGCCGACGAAGCAACTGATGACCTCGTCGCTGTCGCGGAGAAATTTTCCATCCCCATCTGCACGACCGAGCACGCGAAAGGGGTAATGCCGGAGGATCATCCCATGGCATTGGGCGTCTTCGGTTACGCCGGAACGCATCATGCGACCGATGCCATCCTGGAGCAGGACCTCGATCTTCTGATCGTGCTCGGCAGCACCCTGAATGTGCGGGACTCCATGTATTGGTCGGAGAAACTTGCGCCAAGGAAGGGTATCATCACCGTCAATATTTCTGCGGTACATGTCGGTTGCCATACCTCTCAGCAAGTTGAGCAGTTTGTCCGTGGGCACGGCGGTGCCTTCTTGCGTTGGCTCCGGGAGGCGGGCGATGGCGACGCGAAGCCACTGCTAGATACAAAGGCAGACCGCCAGAAATGGGTCGAGACCATCCGAAGCGGCCCCCGACTTTATGATGTGGAAAACACCACAAGCGACCAGACACCGATCCATCCTGCCCGCATGGTTGCCGAATGCCGAAAGGCAATGCCACGCGATACGATTGCCATCGTCGACAGCGGCGCCCACCGCGCCTTCGCCGCGCACTATTGGGACAGTTACGGGCCGCGCGAGTTCATTACCGCATCGAACCTCGGACCGATGGGCTGGGGCATTGGTGCCGGTATTGGTGCAAAGGCTGCGCGCCCCGACCGCCCGGTTGTTGTGTTTACCGGTGATGGCTGCCTGCGAATGCACGGTATGGAGGTGCAAACGGCCGCACGTTTCGATCTGCCGGTGATCTATTGTGTGAGCAATAACTCTGCCCTTGGAAATGTCTGGTTGCGCGCCGTCAAGGCCGGCCCCATTCCCGCGGAGCTCAACGAGGCGCCTGATCAGGACTGGGCTGGATTTGCGCGCGCTATTGGAGCGGAGGGAATTACCGTGAAGGAGCCTGATCAGCTCGCACCCGCCTTTGCCAAAGCGCTGGAGCTCAACAAGACTGTTGTGATCGACATCAAGACGGACCGGAAATGCTCCACACCGACGCAGCCCTACCACGAAGGCGCCGCCGGCTGGTCCTACAAGGAATAGGCGCGCGCGGCGCCTGGGCGCAGCAAGGAGGCGAGTAATGGCAGGCCTGCCGGACCCAACGGCCACGCTTACCGGGGCGGACAAAGCGATATATGACGATATTGTTCGCCGGCGCGCGGCCAAGGGCGTTCATCATCTGGGACCTTATATACCGCTCCTGAACCACCCCGAACTCGCCAGGAACATTGAGAAGCTCGGATTCTTTTACAAATATGAATCTGACCTCCCCCGCAACATCTACCAATTCATCGTCCTTGAGGTTGGCCGACAATCAGGGGTCGAATTTGTCTGGCGCGATCACCTTGAGAAAGCGCGCAGCGCGGGTGTTCCCGACACCGTGATCGACGCAATTGCTGCAGGCGAGACAAAGCTCGACGAGCCCTATCAACTGGTGCGCCAAGTGATGGACTGGGCATTTCGTTTCAAGTCGATCCCGCAAGGGGTTCAGGACGACACAATCAAAAAGTTCGGCCTCCATGGATTTCTGGAGATTGTCACTTTGTGCGGGTTCTACACGATGATCGGCATGGTCAATGCCTGCCTTGACGTGCCGCTGCCAAAGGAGGCCGATCACACATGATCGTAGATATCATCAAGGATATTCTTATCGTCGGTATTGCGGCAACGCTCACGCTCGACGTCGTCCAGCAGCTGATGAAATTGCTGCTGAAATGGCCGATCACCAACTGGGGCATTATCGGGCGCTGGGCAGCATTCCTGCCCGAGGGCCAATTCGTGCACAAAACGATCGGCAAGACGCCTCCGGTCAAGAACGAGCAGGCGCTCGGCTGGCTGGTCCACTATGGCGTCGGCATCACTTATGGCGCGATATACCTGTTTCTAATCTATGTGATCCTTGGCACGGGTCCCGGCTTTGTCCCGGCTATGGCGTTCGGTATTGTCTCCGTTTCGGTCACCTGGTTCATGATGGAGCCGATCCTCGGCGCCGGAGCAATGGCGGCCAATACGCCCGATCCCACCGTCGCCCGGTTTCACGATTTCGGTAGCCACCTGGGATTCGGGTTCGGGCTTTATCTCGGTGGTATGCTGATTTGAATCCAGCTCCATCTTGCGCTGCGAGCAAGATTCGGGTCGCCAGCTTCATTGCTTCTCGAATAGAGATACGCCTCAGAAGGGCATTTCGAGAGCCATCAACCGATGATATTTCTACCAGACTATCAAGTGATTGCGGCGTTCACGCTGGCCAGTTTCGTTCTGGTCGTAACACCGGGACCAGACATGGCACTGTTCCTTGGAAAGACGCTCACCCAGGGGCGCAAGGCCGGATTGGTGGCAATGTTCGGGGCGGCCTCAGGAATTGTCGTGCACACCATCCTTGCCGCATTCGGCCTCTCCGCGCTGCTCGCCAGTTCTGCCGCTGCCTTTGGTGTGCTCAAGATTGTTGGTGCGCTGTATCTGCTTTGGCTTGCATATGATGCGATCGCGCATGGCTCCTCTCTATCGCTCGAGGCATCGGACCAGGGCCACGAAAGCATACGCCACGTCTTCGCGAAAGGTCTCGGGATTAATCTTCTGAACCCGAAAATAATCCTGTTTTTCGTGACTTTCCTGCCCCAGTTCGTCAGCTCAACCGACCCCAACGCCGCATCGAAGCTGTTGTTCCTAGGTCTCTATTTTATCTGCCTCGCCGTTCCACTATGCGCGCTGATGATCACAATGGCTGACCGGCTCACCATGCTCCTGAGGCGAAAACCGCGCATCACTCGCATTTTGGACTGGATGTTTGCCAGTGTGTTTGCGGCCTTTGCCGCCAGGCTGTTGCTGGAGCCAAGCCGAAACTGACCGCTCACGCCCGCGCGCCGGCGAGCGCCCAATAGACAAACCCGCCTATGAACCCGGCAGCCGCAAAGATCGTGAAGTAACTCGATGCGGGTTCGGAGGCAGCGTCCGCCGACCGCGCCAGGATGGGGATCACAGCAACCGCCGCCCCTCCTGCGAGCGTGTAGTAGATGGCGGAACGAATGCGCATGACCTCACCGAAGATGACGGCGACGACCGCGGGGAGCGCGGTCAACGAAGGTCCAACCGCAGATGTAAAGAAAATCGCCGCGAACACGTCCGCACCATGCCAGAGAATTTCGTTGTCACCGGAAGCCGCGCGGATTTCATCGCCGAGCCAAAAAATGCCCAGGCTGAACAGCACGATAAGCGCGGCGGACGCGGCAATCAGAAGGGCGACCACGAGCCATAGCCAGCGAAGCAGGGTCTTGATGATCACGTCGCTACCGCCTCAACTCGCCGAGCGCTCGCCCGCTCTTTTACGCTGGCAGACTTGAGCTGGCCGCACGCTGCCATGATATCTCGGCCCCGCGGTGCGCGCACCGGAGACGCGTAACCCGCGCGGTTGACGACTTCAGCGAATTTTTCGATCTGCTCCCAGTCGGAACATTTGTAGGGCGCGCCGGGCCAAGGGTTGAACGGGATGAGATTGATCTTCGCCGGGATACCGGCCAGCAGCCGCACCAGCTCCTTCGCATCTGCAATAGAGTCGTTCACTCCCTCAAGCATCACATACTCAAACGTGATGCGCTTTGCGTTGGAAAGCGACGGGTATTGCCGGCATGCGTCGAGCAGTTCGGAAATCGGCCACTTGCGGTTGATCGGCACCAGCTCATTGCGCAGGTCATCACGCACTGCATGGAGCGATATGGCGAGCATGGTGTTCGCCTCTTTGCCCCAGCGCGGAATCTCCGGTACCACGCCCGATGTCGACAGCGTGATACGGCGTTTGGAGTAACCCAGCCCGTCGCTTGCGGCCGCAATCGCCATGGCGTCACGGACATTTTCGAAGTTATAGAGCGGCTCACCCATCCCCATGAGCACAATGTTGGTAATCTTGCGCTCCACGTCGGGTAACCCGGTCGGATCGTCAGCGTGGGCCTCCGGCCATTCGCCAATGCGGTCACGGGCAACCATGATCTGACCTGTAATTTCAGACGGCGTCAGGTTGCGTACCAGGGGCTGGGTGCCCGTGTGGCAGAAACTGCAGGTCAGGGTGCAGCCAACCTGGCTCGATATGCACAAGGTGCCGCGAGTTTCTTCCGGGATATAAACGGTTTCCACCAGCGGACCCATCTTGCCGGTGTCATCTGCATCGAGCCGCAGCAGCCACTTGCGCGTGCCGTCTGCGGAAACCTGTTCGGTGACAATCTCGGGCCGTGAAAGGGAATGGCTTTGCGAAAGAGCAGCGCGCAGATCTTTGGACAGCACACTCATACGGTCGAAATCGGTGGTCCCGCGCGCATAGAGCCAGTTCCACAACTGCGCCACGCGCATGCGCCGAGCGCGTTCGGGCACGCCCAGAGTGGCGAAAACATGCTCCAACCCCTCGCGACTCAGGCCGACAAGTGTAGGGTTGTTTTGATCAGAACCAACCATGATCTGCGCGGTTTAGCACAGACAAGCGCGGTTTGGGAAAAACCTGGGAGCCTATTGGCAGGCCTTCGTGACCGCTTCAAGCGCCTTTGACGTACCGGTCAGCGAATACTCGTCCGTGGTGAGTGTTCCACGTGTTGAACGCCCCTGCACGACCATGGTGCTCCCCGCCTTCATCGCCGCCACGACTTTCTGCTCGTCCTCGGTTTTTTCCACATAGGCGCCTTCGCCTTTAGCGAACAGCTTGAACGATTTACCCGCAATCTTGATCTCGACTGGTACGGTAGTCTTCAGCGGATAACCCATTTTGATGCTGATCTCGTTCACCACCTTGTCCGCAGGCCAATCCGACAAATAGAAAAAGATCGGATCGCGGCGAACATTCTTCGGCTTTGAAGAGCGGGGTTTTGCAACCGCAAAGCAGGTCTTCTTACCGCCTGTATCATGCGCATAGACCGACCAGTCACCTTGTTTTTCGATAAAATTGGCCGTTTGCGCGATCGCCGGCGTTACCAAGCCAGCCAACACAACGACTCCCGCCCTAATGAGCTTCTTCATTGCCCCCATTCCCCATAGTCCGCATCACTGAAAACATATCCATTACTCAACGGTTTGACTAGAGAGTGCCAACACCATGTCGCACTCCACAGCGACTAACGACGTTTTTTCGGAGCTCCGTGTATATGACCAGGTAGTGCCGATACCGGGCCACCCTCCGCCACGGGCCGCGGCGCGAACCGGCCGAGTGACCGTACCCGATCATACATGATAATGGCACCCGCCATTGCAACATTGATGCAAAATGCAGTCGGGATTTTGACCACGTAGTCGCAACGCGCAAGAATATCAGGCGACAGTTCACCGCGTTCCGGCCCCAAAATATATGCTGCCTGCAGCGGATGGCGGAAACTCGGCAGATCAACCGCGTCCTCAATCAGTTCGACGCCTACAAGCCTGCACCCCTTGGGCAGCACCATGTCGTCTGCCGTCTCCCACTGATAGAGTGGCACGTGAAGCGTCGCTTTTGAGGTATCGGACCTCGCTTCATGCGCGCTGTAATCAGCACCAACCGTGAAAACGAAGCTCGCACCGAAGGCATGGGCGGAGCGGACCATGTTTCCGACGTTCAGCTGTTTGGAAATGCGTTCGGCACCGATTGCGAAATAACCGCGTGTCCTGCTCCCCGCACCGGTCTCAGCCTGCGTTTTTTGCTGCATAGGCCCTTATGGCCGTGCATAGGCGCAAGATGCAAGACAGCTTTGCCAGCATCACACGTTCGATTGAGGAGTTCAGATCGAGGTATTGCCGTCTTCGTCAGGCAATGCCTTGCCGAGGGTCTTCGCCGCAGCGGCACGGTGTGCCGGTCGAATATGGGCGGCCACAAGGGAAATGACGCTGGCAAGAATCGCGGCATCGTCCGAATAGCCGAAACCAGCAATAAAGTCGGGAACTGCATCTATCGGCAGAATAAAATAGGCCAGGGCACCCAGCAGCATGCCCCTTACGCGCGTTGGCGTGGCGGGATCCATGGCGCAGTAGTATGAAGCGAGAAGGTCGTCGGTGAACGGGATATGCCCCGCCACGCGGCGGAATTTTTCCCAGAATCCGGCGCGTACCTTCTCCTCACGGGCTTCCAGTGAACCGGCAATAACCTCCGCTTCGTCGAAAGATCCGTCGAAATCGCCAATTCCGTCTTTTCCGGCTCCACTGCGCATTCGATCTCCTTGCGCATAAGTATGCGGCCATTAGGGCCTCATAAAGACATAAGCGTCAGAATCAGAATCATCAAGTCTGGTGCCGCCGAATCGGATTGCGGAGTGCCGGATCGTCTTTGGTATTGCGTAGACGACGGGGTCCGTCTTGTTGGCAGGTTGCAAGCAATTTTTCCGACCTGATGCCCCAGCGCGCATCATATGGCCCCTTTTTCTGATCACCGCCCTGACAGGCATGGCGGATTGGCCGCCAGATGCCCGGGCGCAAGGCGCCAATTCAGGGGCGCTCGCCAGCTTGCAGGCGCAAATCCGCAGATATGGCTGCCACTTGCCGCAATATGCCAATTCTGTTGCCGGATGCAGAAATCTGAATGCCCGACTGCGTGCTCTTCAGTCTGGACGTCCCTCATCGCGATCCGCAAACCAGCCCTACGGCCAGCGCCCATATCGTCCCAGACAGCAACCGCCCTCCTCGGGTAGTTTCTTCAGCGGACTATTTGGCGGCGGCTCGAATCAGAGGCGCGGCACCAATACCGCCCGCTATAGCACCTACAGTGCGCCTAACGAAGGTGGCCTGTCTGGCTACTCCAGATCGTATGGCTCCAACATGCACCGTTACGGAAACTACAGGACGCTGTGTGTTCGCACCTGCGACGGGTATTACTGGCCCATGAGCTTTTCAACATCGCGGGGCGGTATTGCTCGCGATGCCAATCAATGCCGTTCAAGCTGTTCTGCTCCCGCGCGTTTGTTCTATCACCGCAACCCTGGTGCCGACGTGCAGCACATGGTTGACCTCCAAGGCAAACCATATGTGAGACTGGAAAATGCGTTCCGCTACAGGAAAGAATATGTGAAGGACTGCCGTTGCAAACCGCAGCCTTGGAGCGAACAGGCCGAGGCCGAATATGAACGGCGCGAAACCAACGCTGACAATCCGGATGCGGTCAAATTGGCGGCAAACAAGAGCAACACACCTGTGCCGCTATCCGCGATACAGTTCACACCGGCAACCATGCTTGAAGCGCCTGCACGTGGCTATCAACCAAGGTTCAACCAGAACCGAACGAGACGGCGGCGCAACTGGTCAAACAGTCCATCGTCCTGGGACCAATGGCGGGACGGTTCCTGGTAGGTCTCAGCCGGCAACCACCTCATCCATTTTTTTAGCAAGCGCGATGTCGCGCCCGGTTAGTCCACCCGCGTCATGAGTTGACAGCGTAACGTCAACCCGGTTCCACACGTTGAACCACTCCGGGTGATGGTTCATATCCTCAGCGATACTCGCCACTCTTGTCATCCAGCCGAAAGCTTCATCGAAGTCTTTGAAGGTGAATGTCTTTTCAATTGCGTCGCGGCCTTCAACTTCGCTCCAGCCTTTGATGTCCCCGAGCGCCTCGACCCGCTCCGCACCTTCCAGCTTCTTTGCCATGACCTCTCCTCCTGATTAGCCTTTGTGCTATCACGATGCTGCGTATCTATCACGTGCCGACAGCAGCTGTATGAGATCCTGGCAAATCCGGACCGCGCAATTCCCATGCCCTCCCATCGTCTCCTTTTCGTTTGCCTTGGAAACATCTGCCGCTCACCGATGGCCGAAGGAGTTTTCGGCCATGTGGCGGCTGAGGCTGGTCGTGGCGAGTATTTCCATATCGAATCCGCGGGGACGGGTTCATGGCATGTCGGAAACCCGCCAGACCGGCGCGCCATTGCAGCCGCAGCGCGCCGTGGCATCGATCTGTCAGGCCAGCGCGCCAGGCGGGTGCAGACGCAGGACTTTGAGAAATTCGATTTCATCCTGGCGATGGATGCGTCCAACCAAGCAGACCTGCTGGACCTTGCGTCCGAGGTTCATGCTCCCAAAGTCCAGCTGTTCCTGCACAATTTGCCGAACCTTGAAAACCAAGACGTGCCCGACCCGTATTATGGTGGTGAAGAAGGGTTCGAGGAGGCCCTCAATCTCATTGAAAGGGGGTCTCGCGCGCTGCTCGCCCGATTGACCTGAATATCCTCAGTCCTCGCCGCCATCAAGCGGATAGGCACGTTCCACTACATAAGGCCCACCGCCTCTGGATTCCCGTGAGGAAAACAGGACGAAACGAGTGACCGGGAACGCCGCCGACAGAAATGCTCCGTTGTATGAGAGATAGGTAGCCACGTCGTCCGCCTTGGCGCCGCGCATCCGTGCAAGCGTCACATGCGGGTGGAAATTTCGGGATTCCGCCTCAATGCCAGCGCGAATAGCCGCATTTTCGTGGGCACGGTTTAACGCGCTCAGCTCATTGCACGACGCAACGCCCGCCCATACCGCGCGCGGTCGCCCGCGCCCGAATGATCCAAGCCCGTCAAGAGTGAGTGAGAAAGGCGGGGCGGCAATGTCAGCGAGGGCTTCGGAGAACCGCTCCGCCGTAGAACCGTCCACATCGCCAATGAAACGCAATGTGATGTGGTAGTTTTGAGGATCGACCCAGCGAGCGCCCTCCAGACCGCCCCGCAGAACAATCAGGCGCTCCGCAATTTCCGCAGGTATCTCAATTCCTGAAAACAGCCGGGGCATAGGGCTTCGCCATCTCTGCTATGGACTGGGATTTGTGTAAGTGCGCTGGATTTGCTCGATTTCCTCCATCAGTTCATCAGAAAGTGTGATGGTAACCGAGTCCAGGTTCGTCTCGAGCTGTTCGAGCGACGTTGCGCCGATGATATTCGACGTAACAAAGGGACGTGTATTCACAAACTGGAGCGCCATTTGAGTCGGGTCCAGCCCGTGCTTCCGGGCGAGACCGACATAGGCCGAAATAGCCGCAATTCCTTGCGGGCTCTCATAGCGGCCCATGCGCCCGAACAGGGTTCTGCGCGCACCTTCAGGCTCAGCTCCATCTTCATATTTGCCCGTCAGATAGCCTTGTGCCAATGGCGAATAGGCCAGCAACCCTACATCTTCTCGATACGCAATTTCCGACAAATCGACCTCATAAACACGGTTGACCAGATTGTAGGCATTCTGGATCGAGGCGATGCGCGGAAGTTCCTGTGTCTTGCTGGCCTGCAGGTACTTCATCGTTCCCCAGGCGGTTTCGTTGGAAACACCGACGTGGCGTATCTTGCCCTGCTTCACCAGCTCGCCAAGGGCTGAAAGCGTCTCCTCGATGGGAATCGCAGGCCCCTCCATGTGCAAATATTCATGACCTTGAAACAGTTGCAGCGGCCGGTCGGGCCAGTGAACCTGGTAGAGATCGATATAGTCGGTTTGCAGTCGTCTGAGGCTCCCCTCGACCGCCTCGAAGATCTGCTCACGGCTGAGTTCCGCCTTCTTGCCGCCTTCGCGGTACCATGTGTTTTGTGAGCGCCCGACGACCTTTGAGGCAAGGATGACCTTGTTGCGATTTTTTCGCGTCGCGAACCAGCTGCCGATGATCTCCTCGGTCCGCCCGTAGGTCTCCTGTTTCGGTGGAATGGCATAGAGCTCAGCGGTGTCGAAAAAATTGACGTCACGATCCAGTGCCATGTCCATCTGGGCATGGCCTTCCTGTTCCGTGTTCTGCTCGCCCCAGGTCATCGTACCGAGGCAAATTACGCTTACCTGAAGGCCGGTGCGGCCCAATGCACGGGTTTCCATGTCTGTTCCTGAAGAATATGAGGAAAAAGCGGAGGATTCCGCCTTTTAGCAAATTTGGACTTGTGGGGAAGCCGGATTTCAAAAATTATTGGGTCTTAGCCTGTTGTTGTGAAATTCGGCTCAACAGTTCCTCGACCTTGGGTACAATCTGTTCGACGATTTTTTTTACACCCTTTGGGTTTGGATGAAGCCCGTCAGCCAAGTTTAAATTCCTCTTTCCAACAACGTCAAAAAGGAAGAATGGATAGAGCAAGATCCCGTGTTTTTTGGCAAGTTCGGGATAGATCCGGTCGAAGGCGGTCGTGTACTTCACGCCGAGATTGCGTGGCGCCAACATCCCTGTGAGCAATGGCTCGGCACCCTTGGATTTCACACGGGTTATGAGTGCATCAAGATTTTCGCGGGTCTTGTCAGGCGCAAGACCGCGCAACGCATCGTTGGCACCAAGTTCGATGAGAACGCCTTTGGCACCTTGGGGAAACGACCAGTCAAACCGGGCAAGTCCTGCAGCCGTCGTATCTCCCGAAACGCTGGCATTGACCACCTGTACATTGTGGCCTCGCGCTCTAAGCGCCTTCTCCAGTTGAGCGGGAAACGCGTCTTCTTCCGGCAATCCGAAGCCTGCTGATAGGCTATCGCCATACGTGACCAAAAGAATTTGATCCGCGGCCTGGAGCGGCGCGTAAAAAACAAAAGCGAATACCAGGAGAAGGATTTTGAGCGAACGCCCGTATAAAGAGGTATTGGATTGAGACCTGTTGCCGTTTCGGTACTCAGAATTCCGGCTCTGCCTTACGCGGGCCAAATTCATGGCGTGATTTCCCCGATGTCTGGTCCTGACGGCATGTTCACACTTTCTTTTCTAACGTCGCACAGCACCGATTTGCTATGAAACCGGCTTCAGACAGGACATTGCAGCCCTTGAGCAACAAAACCAAGACACCTGCCATCAGCCTTGAAGACGTTTGTGTGACCTTGCCAAGCAGGGCGGGCGACATCGATATTCTGCGGGGCGTGAATCTGACGATTGATCAAGGCGAAGCTGTGGCAGTTGTCGGCCCAAGCGGCTCGGGCAAAACGACCTTGCTGATGGTTACGGCTGGGCTTGAGAGAATTACCGGTGGCCGTATCCAGATCGCCGGACAGGACCTCACCGGCATGAGCGAAGATCAACTGGCGCAGCTGCGCGCGGGCACCATCGGCATCGTGTTTCAGTCGTTCCATCTGGTTCCCACAATGACAGCGCTGGAAAACGTTGCATTGCCGCTTGAATTTCTTGACGCGCCGGATGCCTTCGAGGCAGCGCTCAAGGCACTCAGCGACGTCAATCTCAGCCATCGTA
>DEIT01000246.1:25217-35331 GCA_002352635.1 Hyphomicrobiaceae bacterium UBA2767
CGAAGCGCTGCGGGAGAACCCTGCACATGAGCGACGGCCTCTTGCAGGGGACCCGGCGCAAACGCGTCGCGGCAAACGCATGAGTGCCGAAGCGCTTACAACCCATAGGCCATCAGGCCGGAAGTTCTCACTGCCTCTCGTCCTGCGGTTGGCAGTCCGTGACTTGCGGCTCGGCTGGACCAGTTTTGCCATTTTTGTCGCCTGCATTGCGCTCGGCGTGGCCGCCATCGCCGGTATCGGATCGCTCGCCAGTGCCCTCGAAACCGGACTTGCCCGGCAGGGCCAGGCCATCCTCGGCGGTGACGTGTCGCTGCGTCTCGTGCACAGACAGGCGAACACGGAGCAGCTCGATGTCATGGGCAAATTCGGCACCGTGTCGGAAGTGGCGACATTGCGCGCAATGGCCCGCAAGGAAGACGGTGATGGCGCCGCACTGGTGCGCCTCAAGGCGGTCGATGACCGCTACCCGCTCTATGGCAATACCAGCCTGACAGCGGACGGCAAAACGCAGACAATAACGGCATTGCGCGCTGCCGGGACGATGGCGGCTGAGCCGCTTCTGCTGGAACGGCTCAACCTAAAAGTTGGAGAGAGCGTGCGCATTGGCAATGCCGATCTGAAGATCGTTGCTGAGTTGATGCGGGAACCGGATCAGCTTTCCGGCCGGCCGGCCTTTGGTCCACGGGTCCTGATGTCGCTTGAAAACCTCAAAAGCACGGGCCTCGTTCAGCCGGGCAGCCTCATCCGCTGGCAATACAGAATCGCGTTGGATAATCCGGAAGCATCAGGCGCGACGGGTCTCGACGCGCTTCGAAAACAGATCGAGTCGCAATATCCGGACGCCGGCTTTATCATTCGCGATCGCCGCAATCCGTCGCCCAATGTAAAGCGCGTCGCGAGCCGTCTCTCCCAGTTCCTCACTCTCGTTGGCATCACCACGCTGATGATCGGTGGCATCGGTGTTGCCAACGCAATTGCCTCCTATTTGGCCCGCAAGCGCCCGGTCATCGCCGCCTTCAAGTGCCTTGGCGCCAGCGGCGGGACGATCTTTCGCATTTACCTGACCGAAATTCTGGTCCTTGCGGGCATCGGCATAGTGGCCGGGCTCGCGCTAGGAGCACTTTTGCCGGCTGCGGTTGCAGCCGCTGGTGCCGGAGCGATCCCTGTGGATTTGGCGTTGGACCCCCAGCCTTTTGCGCTTCTGCTGGCAAGTGCCTATGGCGTGCTCACGGCCCTCATGTTCGTCTTCTGGCCGCTTGGTCAGGCCCGCGATCTGTCAGCAGCACTGCTGCTGCGGCAACAGGTGTCGAGCGAAACCTCCCGGCCTCGCAAGATCTATATCGCCGCAAGCGTGTTGTGCGGTCTGGCGCTCGCGGGTATCGCAATTGCGTCAGCTGAAATGCGCCTCCTCGCCGCGCTCGCCTGCGCCGGATTACTTGTCGTGTTCTGCCTGTTTCTGGGGCTCGGGGTTCTCATAGAACGCATTGCCCGCCGCATACCGCGACCGCGCCACCCCTCTCTTGCCTTGGCACGCGCAAGCCTGGCGAGCCCGGGTGGACTTGCCCGCCCGGTTGCACTTTCACTCGGCGCAAGCCTCGCGCTCCTTTCGGCCGTTGCACTCGTGAACGCGACCCTGCAGAAGGAATTCGAGACAGCCATCCCTGCGAAGGCTCCCAGTTATTTCGTCCTCGACGTCCACAAGGATCAGGTGGATCCACTATCCGATATCGTCCGCAAACACGAACCTGAAACGCTGATCAGCCACGCTCCCATGCTGCGTGGACGCATCGTGCGGTTGAATGAAAAACGTCCCAGTGAAATCAAGCCGGCGCCGGGTACCGAATGGGTGTTGAGCGGCGACAGGGGTTTGAGCTATTCGGATGTTCTGCCTGAAGGATCCAAGCTAGTGAAGGGTGAGTGGTGGGAAAAGGACTACAAAGGTCCGCCGCTTGTCTCCTTTGAAGCGGAAATCGCTGAAGGGCTTGGCCTCAAGATCGGCGATACGATTACCGTCAATGCGCTCGGGCGCAATGTAACGGCAAAAATCTCCAACCTGCGAAAGGTGGACTGGGATTCGCTCGCCATCAATTTCATAATGGTGTTTACCCCCAGCACACTTCAGGCCGCGCCCCACAACATTCTCGCAACGCTAACGCTCCCCGAAGAGAGCCGGGTTGCGCGCGAAGGCCCGATGATCCAGGAAATTTCGCAGACATTCCCCAATATCACCGCGCTGCGCGTTCGCGACGCCGTCAATTCGTTCCGTGCAATAGCCAATGACGTAATGGCGGCTATTCACGCATCCGGCGGTGTGACGCTGCTCGCCGGTGCGATCGTGCTGGCGGGCGCGTTAACCACGGCACAACGGCGGCGCATTCGAGACGCGGTCATCTTCAAAACGCTCGGCGCGACACGCGCGCGCATCATAACCGCGCATATTGTGGAATACGGCATTCTGGCGCTCATTACCGGCGTCGTGGCCGCAGCACTGGGAACACTTGGCGCCTATCTCGTGGTCACTTTCGCCATGGATACTGAATTTATTTTCTCTGCCGGTGCCGTTCTTTTTGCGATTCTGCTCGCCGTAGGGTTGGTGCTGGCATTCGGAGCCTTTGCGACCTGGCGGGTTCTTGGTGCAAAAACCGCAAGTTACCTGCGCGACAGATAGAAAAAATCTATCTTAACGATAGGTAAGGTGCATCGTAACGTGACTTGCGAAACGTCATGAAAATCACCATATTATGGGTGAAACTCAGGCGTTAGACCTGATCGATATTTCAACAAGTCAAGAGGATCCCGACAATGGCGGATTTCGACAGACAAGGATACGCACGCCCTTCAAGCGTGCCCCGCACCGATGGACAAGCTATCGATGAGGGTCTGCGCGCCTATATGCTGCGTGTCTATAACTATATGTCTATTGGCCTCGCGGTAACTGGCGTCGTTGCCTACGCTGCGTTCGCCAGTGGCATTTACCAACAGATCGCAGCCACGCCCTTTATCTGGGTGGTGATGCTTGCGCCGCTCGGCATGGTCTTTTTCCTTTCCGCGCGGATTGGGAAGATGAGCCTTTCCGGCGCACAAATGGCCTTCTGGGGATTTGCTGCCCTAATGGGTCTGTCGCTGGCATCGATCTTTCATGTTTATGCACATGAATCCATTGCCCGCGTCTTCTTCATCACGGCTGCCGCATTCGGCGGGTTGAGCCTCTATGGCTATACGACGAAGAAGGACCTTTCCGGATGGGGTTCGTTCCTGATCATGGGCGTCATCGGCATCGTCATCGCGATGGTGGTAAACATCTTCCTCGCCTCCTCGGCTCTGCAATTTGCGATTTCCGTGATCGGCGTTCTGGTGTTTGCCGGGCTTACTGCCTACGACACCCAGCAGATCAAGGAGATGTACTATGTCGGCGATGACGGCACAGTGGCCGGCCGCAAGGCAATCATGGGCGCACTGAGACTGTATCTCGACTTCATCAACCTGTTCATGATGCTGCTGTCACTATTCGGCAATCGCGAATAAACAGAACACAGCATTATTGAGTTCGAAACGGGCTCCGGTGGATACGCCGGGGCCCGTTTTCTTTTCGCAATTCCTATCCCTTACGCTAATCTCCCGCGCCGAAATGCATGAAAATTGGTGTGATGATGGAAACTGTTATCAAGATCAGGGAAAGTGATGATTCAGATCTTGCCGGCATCACTGAGATCTATGGCCGCTCGGTGCGTGAGGAGACGGCCTCCTTTGAACTAACGGAACCCGACCAGGCGGAGCTCGCCCGCCGCCGCAAGGCGTTGCTGGATGCGGGATATCCCTATTTGGTGGCGGAAGTTGAGGGGCGCATAGTGGGTTACGCCTATGCCGGTCCCTACCGTTCAAGGCCCGCATATGCGCTGTCCGTCGAAAACACGGTCTATGTGGACCCTACGGGCCAAAGGGGAGGGATTGGACGTGCGCTGATGGAATCGCTTATCACGAAGGCGGAAAAGCGCGGCTACAGGCAAATGATTGCAGTTATCGGAGGCTCCGAGCACATCGCCTCGATCGAATTTCACAAAGCCCTAGGTTTCCGGGAAATCGGTACCATTCAATCGGTCGGCTACAAGCACGGCCGCTGGCTCGACACGGTCCTGCTGCAACTGCCGCTCGGTCATGGCAACGCAACACCCCCAGACAAAATACCTGGCGCCTGATTCAGCCTAAGCTGGCACCAGCCGCAATCGCTTGTCGATCACGTGCAACACGTTCCTGAGATCATGCCCACGTTTGAGAATATGACCGCTTGGCGTGATGACGCAGTACGCACCTTGCCTGCGCGCCAGTTTCGGGCGTTTCTCGATACGATAAAGAGGATATTCGCTGGCTCGGCGAAAAACGGAAAAGACCGCTTTTTCCCGAAGCATGTCGATTGCGTAATCGCGCCACTCACCTTCAGCGACCTTGCGTCCATACATGCCGAGCAACTGGTTCAGCTCCCGGCGATCGAATGAGATTGGCCCATTCTGGACGCGGTGCCGTTTTGACTTGCGCGGTGCGGAATACCCCGACGCGGCTTCCGCACGCTGAAACACTATGGGTTCACTGTCACTCAAAGGCGCCTCCCTTATTTGTTGTGACCTGATTGCATATGATTGCGCCACCCGCGCAGGATTGCAAGCACCCCTGACTAAAGCCGCGTCAGCGCTGATTCACGCAGCGGTAACAATCTGTAACGAAATTCACACTTCTGCCCCAGTTCAGCCCTTGCACTGCCCAAAAGTATGATACTATACCTGCGATTGTCTCTCGGCTTGGGTCAGATCGAGACTTCGGAATCTCAGCCCCCCAGCCCCCCCGGGGTCTTCTCTTCGAACCAAGCCACCCTGTATGTATCTGCGTATTCGCAGGGCTTGGGAGATAATCTGGGCGGGCCGGGCATTTGTCCCGGCCCGTTTCTTTTTGCATTCTGCGAAATCCGACATATTTGCATCACTGATTCGAAACCCAGGCAGGTATATTCCTGTTTGGACGAAGATGGCAGGTTTGAGAGATGACAAAGCAGAACAAAACCAAAGAAACCGACAACAAAACTACCAAAGCCGGCAAGGACGCTGAATCGCAGTTTGGCTTCCAGGCCGAAGTCGCCCGGCTGCTCCATATGATGGTGCATTCGGTCTATTCGGAAAAAGAGATCTTCTTGAGGGAACTGATCTCAAATAGCGCGGATGCATGCGATAAGCTGCGCTACGAGGCAGTTACAAAGCCGGAACTTCTGGCCGACGACACCGATCTCAGGATCACAATTTCCGCCGACAATGACGCAAAAACTCTCACCATCGCTGACAACGGCATCGGCATGAGCCGCGCCGAACTCATCGACCATTTAGGGACAATTGCGCGCTCGGGCACCAAAGCTTTTCTCGATGCGGCGGAAAAGAAGGGTGGTGACGCGCCTGCGGTCATCGGACAGTTCGGTGTCGGGTTTTATTCCGCCTTCATGGTCGCGGACCGGGTCGAAGTGCTGAGCCGAAAGGCCGGGGCGAAATCAGCACACGTTTGGCTCTCGGATGGCATCAACGGTTTCAACCTCGCCAAGGCGACCAAGGCGCAAGACGAAGCGGTGCCGCGCGGCACGATTGTCACACTGCATCTCAAGGATGATGCGCTTGACTATCTGAACGAGAGTGAATTGGCGCGGATTGTGCGCGCCTACTCCGACCACATTCCCTTCTCCATCGATTTTGTAGGCAAGTCGGAGGAAGACGGGAAAACGGAACGACGACAGCTGAACTCAGCAAGCGCTCTATGGACGCGCCCGAAATCCGACGTAACACAAGACCAATACAAGGAATTCTACCATCATGTCGGCGGCCTCTACGACACGCCCGCACTTACAATCCATTACAAGGCGGAGGGCCGGCACGAATACACCGTATTGCTGTTTGTGCCGACCATGCCGCCGTTTGACCTCTATGACCCCTCACGCTCGGGCCGCGTACGGCTCTATGTCAGGCGCGTGTTTATTACCGATGATGCGGATATCCTGCCGGCTTATCTCCGGTTCATACGTGGCGTGGTCGATTCCGAGGACGTACCGCTCAACATCTCCCGCGAGATGCTCCAGAACAACCCCATTGTCGCGGCGATACGTACCGGTGTCACCAATCGGGTGTTGTCCGAGCTGAAGGACCTGGAGAAGAATGACAAGGTGGCTTTTGACGGTGTCTGGGAGAATTTCGGACCTGTGCTGAAGGAGGGGCTGTATGAAGACATGGAACGGCGCGATACGTTGTTCGAGATTGTCCGGTTTCGAACTTCAAAAGGAGATGATTGGCGTACACTCAAGGACTATGTGGCGGATCTCAGGCCCAATCAAACTGCGATTTATTTCCTCACTGGCGATTCATCGGAGCAGATCGCGGCCAGTCCACAACTGGAGGGATTTGCAGCGCGCGGTATAGAAGTGCTGCTATTGTCAGATCCGGTCGATAACTTCTGGGTCACCACGGCGCTCGGATTTGATGGAAAGCCCTTCCAGTCAATCACGCAAGGCGACGCTGAGATTTCGGCGATACCCCTTCTCGATGACAAGGAGGATGAGGAAGACAACAAGGATAAAGCTGCGCCCGAAACAGCCAAACTCGTGGAAGCGCTAAAAACCTTATTCGCCGAAGAAGTCACCGACGTGCGTACATCATCGCGTCTGGTCGAAAGCCCAGCCTGCCTGGTGGCGCCTGCCGGCGGTCCCGACCGCGGGCTTGGCAAATTTCTTGAAAAACAGGCGGGCAAAGGCAACGTCAAGCCGGTGCTTGAAATCAATCCGGCTCATGATCTTGTGAAGGCGTTAGCCAAGCGAAAAGCCGGTGCCTTCGATGACCTGGCATGGCTGCTGCTCGATCAGGCGCGAATATTGGAGGGAGCACTTCCCGAGAATCCGGCAAAATTCGCCGAACGGCTCAACCGGCTGGTATTGGACGGAAAGAAACAGAACTGAAATTGCGCGGATGTGACTTGCAGCGCCCTACCAGTTTTTCATCTCAACCGCAGCGAGCACGGGGCCTGCCGTATCCTGCTGCAACAGGACCGTGCAACCATCGGAGTCGCCGCTCTGAAGATGGTGCTTCGGTAGCCTGATGGTGACGCGTTGCCCGGTCCAGTGACCGATTGGCGTCATATTGCGCACAACCTGATGATAGGTGATGGTCTGACCGCGGTTTTCGCCGCGCGAGATTTTCACCGTCTCAGCCTTTTTCACAAGTGCAAGCCAGATTGTGGCTGGTTTAACGCGGGCGCCTTTTGGCGCGGCGCCGGCCGTGATAATCAGCGTGTCGCCTTCGGTGCGCATCTTGAGCGATACGCGCGCATTTTTCAGCCTGTCTTTCGCAGACGCAATCGCCGACCTGATATCAGAGGCATGGCTGCCGACGGCATGGTTGGCGCCATCGATCACCGCCTGCGGAGTGTAGACCTGCCCATCACCACGCGCCTTGGCATAAGCCCGCTGGCGAGCGCTGTAAGCGGGGCTTGCGAGGGTGTCTTTCCAGCCGAGATAATCCCAATAATCCACCGGGAATGTCAGGGCGATTACATCATCTCGCCTGGCCAGCTTGCCAAGCAGTTTGTCGGCCGGGGGACAGGACGAACAACCCTGGCTGGTGAACAATTCAATCACCGCTTTCGCTTCCTGTTCTGCCACCGCCTCATCCTGCATGGCCAGCGTAGCGCCAGACAGGACCAGTGCGGCGCCAATCCCAAGGCTGATTTTTCTGAGTGTCTGAAACATTCTTATTCCTGTCGCTAGCAGCCGCCGGCCAATGCCGCGCGAGAGAGTATCCGGACTCCCGATCTCAATTGCCAGTAACGACTGGGTGAGAAATCCAGTTTCATTTCTCACCCCGAAATATGGCCAGACCTTGCTGTAGTCAGCACATTGTGATCATGCCGCCCGGGCCAGATTGCGCAGGACGTACGGCAGAATGCCGTCATGGTTGTAGTAGGCGAGCTCGTCCTCGGTATCGATCCGGCAGAGCAGCGGCACGTCTTTGACCGTCCCGTCTCCAAAGGTGACCTTTGCCACTACGGTCTGCCGTGGCTCTATGGATGCGAGCCCCTCGATGGTGACTTTTTCAGCGCCGGTAATTCCAAGTTTCTGCCACGACACTCCATCCTCGAACTGTAGCGGCAGGACGCCCATGCCAATCAGATTGGAGCGGTGAATGCGTTCAAATGACTCAACGACAACCGCTCGGACACCAAGCAACCGCGTTCCCTTTGCAGCCCAATCGCGGCTTGACCCTGTCCCATATTCGGAACCTGCGAAAACAACGAGTGGCACACCTTCGGTCTTGTAGCGCATGGCCGCATCGAACACCGACATCTCTTCGCCGGATGGATGGTGGACAGAAACGCCGCCTTCGGTTCCCGGCGTCATCTGGTTTTTGATGCGTATATTGCCGAAGGTGCCACGCATCATCACATGGTGATTACCGCGGCGTGCGCCATAGGAATTGAATTCGACCGGCCGCACCTGATGCTCGGTGAGATAGACACCCGCGGGACCATCGACCTTGATCGCGCCAGCGGGTGAAATGTGGTCGGTTGTGATCGAGTCCTGAAATAGGCCCAGAATGCGCGCATCGACGACGTCGGCAACCGCTTCCGGCTCGAGCTTCATGTCTTCAAAATAGGGCGGGTTCTTCACATAGGTCGACATTTCCGGCCAGTCGTAGGTCTTGGTCGCCTTGCCGCCAATCTTTTGCCAGTGCTCATCACCCTTGAAGACATCTCCATAGCGTGAGGCGAACATCTCCGGGGTAACACTGGACCGGATAAGGTCCGCAACATCCTGGTTCGAGGGCCAGATATCCTTGAGATAAACCGGCTTGCCTTCTGTATCTTCTCCGAGCGGATCCGTCGCCACATTCACATCGAGCGATCCGGCAATCGCATAGGCGACAACGAGCGGCGGCGAAGCGAGCCAGTTGGCCTTCACATGCGGATTGATACGCCCCTCGAAGTTTCGGTTACCTGAGAGGACCGAGCAGACGACAAGATCGTGCTTGTTAACCGCATCGGCAATTTCGTCAGGTAGCGGACCGGAATTGCCGATGCATGTGGTGCAGCCATAACCGACAAGATGGAAACCGAGCGCATCGAGTTCATCCTGCAGTCCGGCCTTTTCAAGATAGTCGGTCACAACCTGGCTGCCTGGCGCCAGCGACGTGCGCACCCAGGGTTTAACCTTCAGGCCCCTCTCCCGCGCATTGCGCGCAACCAGGCCAGCGGCAATCAGGACAGCGGGATTGGATGTATTGGTGCATGACGTGATGGCGCCGATGACTATGTCGCCATCGTTGAGTTCATAGTTGGCGCCTTCGACCTTTGAGGACTTTCGCAATTCGGGAATGCTTCCCCCACCCTCTTCCGCCATGTCGGAGACCGGACCTGTCTTCTCGAAACCACGGGCTTCCGCAAGGGCAAGTTCGAACGCATCCGGCGCGTGTTTCAGCGCAACCCTGTCCTGGGGTCGCTTCGGACCGGCGATGGAAGGTTCGACAGTTGTCAGATCGAGCGCAAGCGTGTCGGAGAATACCGGGTCAGGCGTGTCGCTAGCCCGCCACATGCCCTGTGCCCTGGCATAGGCCTCGACCAGAGCGATGCGGTCGGCTTCCCGGCCTGTTGCGGTCAGATACGATATGGTGTCGTTGTCGATTGGGAAAAATCCGCACGTCGCGCCATATTCCGGAGCCATGTTGCCAATGGTCGCCTGATCTTCCAGTGAAAGGTGATCCAGACCCGGGCCGTAGAATTCGACGAATTTGCTGACGACACCGTGTTTTCTCAGCATCTGAACGACTGTAAGAACCAGGTCGGTTGCGGTCACACCTTCGCTGAGCGCGCCTTCAAGCCTGAAACCCACCACTTCAGGAATAACCATGGAAATGGGCTGGCCCAACATTCCGGCTTCCGCCTCGATGCCGCCCACGCCCCATCCGAGAACCGACAATCCGTTCACCATGGTGGTGTGGCTGTCGGTGCCAACAACGGTATCCGGGAATGCGTAGGTCACCTTGCCGCCGTCTTCTTCAACGTCCTTGGTCCAGACGGTCTGAGAGAGATACTCCAGGTTCAC
>DEIT01000246.1:35497-35803 GCA_002352635.1 Hyphomicrobiaceae bacterium UBA2767
GTCACCATGGCGTCGCGCATGGCCGCCAGATCGACGACGGCAGGAACGCCCGTAAAATCCTGCATCAGGACGCGCGCCGGCCGGTAAGCGATTTCCTGAGATGACGATTTGGTTTTCAACCATGCGGCGCAAGCCTGAATATCATCAGCCGTTACACTCGTTCCATCCTCGTGTCGAAGCAGGTTCTCCAGCAGAACCTTGAGCGAGAATGGCAGGCTGGATATTCCGTCCAGTCCGTTTTTCTCGGCCTCTGGCAGAGAGAAATAATCATAGGCCTTGCCGCCTACATCGAGCGTGCGGCGGCAT
>DEIT01000246.1:35933-37748 GCA_002352635.1 Hyphomicrobiaceae bacterium UBA2767
CCGGCATCAACAACGCCCTGTTTTTGCGCTGGCGTCTTATATGACGTGACATAATATATTGTACGCTGCCGCTCAAGTCTCGTTCTTACGGGTCGAGCGCTGACTCGACCTTCGAATTACCCGATATCAAGCGTAGCCCCGAAAGGCTAAAATCTGCGAATGCAATTGTTTGTTGAAGACCTCACTTGTGTTCGCGGCGGCCGAACCGTGTTCGCTGGCCTGTCTTTTGACGTGAGTGACGGGCGAGGCGTGGAGCTGACCGGTCCGAATGGATCGGGTAAATCGAGCCTGTTGCGCATGCTCGCAGGCTTCGTGCCGGCCGCGCAGGGTCAGATCCGGCTTGAGGGAGGAGACGATGACGCAGCGCTCGGCGAGCAATGCCACTATGTCGGACATCTCAATGGCGTGAAAAGAGCGTTCACGGTCTACGAGAATCTCGCCTTCTGGGCTGACTACCTCGGTGGTGGCGATGTCATGGCCGCACTTGAGGCTTTCCAGCTGGAAAATCTTGGCGGCATCCCCGCAGGGCTCCTGTCAGCGGGACAAGCGCGCCGCCTCGGGCTTGCCCGTCTGACGCTGGTGCATCGGCCTCTTTGGCTACTCGATGAACCCTCGGTCTCGCTTGATGAGGGCTCGCGCAAAATTTTAGCCAGCGCCATTCGCGATCACATGAAAACGGGAGGTATGGCCATCGCAGCGACGCATATGCCGCTGGGCGTGGCTTTTGCGCAGACGCTCAAACTCGGCGCAGGAAGGGGCTAGATCATGCATGCATTCATGCGCCTGGTCGCCCGCGATGTCCGCCTCGCCTTGCGCGAAGGTGGTGCCGTATCAACGGCACTCGGTTTTTATCTGGTTGTCGTCGCTATTCTCCCCCTGGGACTAGGGCCCGACCTTAATCTGCTCGCGCGCATCGCGCCCGGCGTCTTGTGGGTCTCACTACTTCTGGCGGCTCTCCTTTCAGTGGAGCGTATTTTTCACAACGACATGGAAGACGGGACCCTTGAAGTGATCGCGCTGGGGCCTCTGCCGCTTGAGCTGGTCGCGGCGGCAAAATCCCTCGCGCACTGGATCTCCATCGGGATCCCGTTGGCGCTTGCAGCACCCGTACTCGCACTTCTGCTGAATCTGCCGGCAGAAGCTTTCTGGGTGTTACTGCTGACCATGATTACGGGAACGCCCGCGATCAGCTTTCTCGGCGCGGTGGGTGCCGCATTGACGCTGGGTCTACGACGCGGTGGACTGTTGCTGGCGTTACTCGTGCTGCCGCTTTATGTGCCAATCCTGGTCTTCGGTGTGTCGACAATGAACGCGGTCATTACCGGGCCCGCCCCGTTTTTGTCGTCTTACCTGATATTATGCGCGCTGACGCTGGCGACCGTTGTTCTCGCGCCAATTGCGGCGGCGGCCGCATTGAGGCTCAGCCTGAGTTGATTGAGCTCAATGCCGAACTCGTGAGCCTGTGTCATGATTATCGTCAATTGCACATAGCAGTAAGCTAAACTAGAACCGTCCAATGAACGAGAAATCCGGCTTTTTTGGCCGCATGGCTAATCCGACATTCTTCCTGAAACTTTCAGGGACAGTACTGCCGTGGCTAACCGGACTTACGGTGGTGTTGCTTCTTGTCGGTCTCTACATGGTCTTCTTCGTGGCACCGCCCGACTACCAGCAGGGTGAGACGGTCAAAATCATGTTCATTCACGTACCCTCCGCCTGGCTGGCCATGATGGGGTATTCCATCATCACCATTGCCAGCATCGGTTCGCTCATATGGCGCCACCCGATGGCGGATGTTGCGGCGAAGGCCGCCGC
>DEIT01000249.1 GCA_002352635.1 Hyphomicrobiaceae bacterium UBA2767
CGGGCTCGACTGGTCGGCCTGGACTGGAGCCGGGAACGGATTTCAGGGCGCGGTCGAGATGTGCAACAACAATGGCGCCTGCCGGAAATTTGACGCGGGCGTCATGTGTCCCTCCTACCGTGTCACCCGTAACGAAAAAGATGTGACCCGGGGCCGCGCCAATACGTTGCGGCTTGCCATTTCCGGTCAACTGGGCAAGGACGCCCTCACCTCCTCTCAAATGCGCGAGACCATGAAGCACTGTGTCTCGTGCAAGGCGTGCCGGCGTGAGTGCCCGACCGGCGTCGACATGGCGAAAATGAAGATTGAAGTCCAGCGCGCGCACGCCGAGCGCCACGGGCTCAGTCTTCATGAGAAGCTGGTTGCCAATTTGCCGAAGACCGCGCGTATTGCGTCGCGCCTGCCGTGGGTTTTCAACCTGCGCGATACGTTGCCTGGTATGGCTGGCGTGATGGAGGGGCTCACGGGCTTTACGGCTAAGCGCGCCCTGCCCCGCTGGCGTTTCGACGCCTTCCGTGAAAAAGGGCCATTCGGCCCCGAAGATGGCCGCGAGGTCGTGCTGTTCGTCGATACATTCAACCGCTATTTCGAGCCTGACACAGTCCGTGCCGCCATCCGTGTTCTGACGGCAAGTGGCGCCCGCGTGCACATTGCGGGAAGCGGAACAGGAAGCTCAAAGCCATTGTGTTGCGGTCGCACCTATCTCACAGCCGGATTGATTGAAGAAGCCCGCTCCGAAGCGCAGCGATTTGTCAGTGCCATAGAAACGCACCTAGACGCCGGCCATCCAATCATTGGCCTGGAACCAAGTTGTCTTTTCTCGCTCAAGGATGAGTTCGTGTCCCTGCTTCAGGGAGAGAGAACCGCCCGGCTCGCCGACAGTGCGATGCTTCTCGAAGAATATCTGATGGACGAGAAGAAGGCACGACGGCTCTCCCTACAGTTCAAATCGCAGAACGATCCCATTCTACTGCAAGGCCACTGCCACCAGAAATCCTTCGCGACCATGGATGCAGTCGTCGGAGCGCTTGAGCTAATTCCGGATGCCGCTGTTGAAACCGTGCAGTCGAGTTGCTGCGGTATGGCGGGCGCCTATGGATACGGTGTCGACACCTATGACATGTCGATAGCGATGGGTGAGCTTTCGCTGCTGCCCGCCGCACGCGGCGCTGACGACAATACAATCCTGGTGGCTGACGGCTTTTCCTGCCGTCATCAGATCGAGCACGGCACAGGACGATCTGCGCGACACGCTGCGCAAATTCTCGACGATGCCCTGATCACAGAACAGACGCGAGGTTGACCCATGTCCCATGACGAAACCGCCACACTGACGCGTACCGAGACGAGTTCCAGCACACCCGGCGATCCCATCGTCCGGCGCACGCTGCATGATGAGCTTCTGGAGCGGGTACGGCAGATGATCATCGATGGCGACCTCATCCCGGGTCAGAAAATTCCCGAAAAGGACCTTTGTGAACGCTTTGGCGTTTCTCGCACACCGCTTCGTGAAGCCCTGAAGGTCCTCGCAAGCGAAGGACTTGTGACGCTGACCCCGAACCGGGGCGCTATGATCACGGATCTTACGGTGCAGGACCTCGAAGAGGCGTTTCCCGTCATGGGTGCCCTTGAAGCCCTCTCGGGCGAGATGGCTTGCGCCAACATCACTGACGGTGAAATTGCCGAGATCAAAGGGCTGCACAAACAAATGATTGCCCATTACGAAGCGGGCGAACTCCAACCCTATTTCCGCACAAATCAGCAAATCCACGAGCGCATTCTGGCCGCAGCCAGGAACGAGACCCTGTCATCGCTCTATCGCGGCCTTGAGGGCCGCATCCGCCAGGCGCGCTTTCTTGCCAACATGTCCGCTTCACGCTGGAGCCAAGCGGTTGAGGAACACACGCAAATGATCGCAGCCCTTGAGGCGCGCGACGGCACCTGTCTGGCGGCAATCCTGAAGAAACATCTGGCCAACAAGTTCGAGACCGTGAAAGAGGCCGTAGCCGCCCGCGCAAACGCCTGACTTCACATCCCGTCAGCTTTTGCAATTTTGGGGCTTAACCTATCGGTCGTTTTCCGGCATTAAGATCGATCTTGGATGGGTGGCCGAGTGGTTGAAGGCACTGGTCTTGAAAACCAGCAGGCGTGCAAGCGTCTCGTGGGTTCGAATCCCACCCCATCCGCCAGAGTTGCCCTGCCCTCAATTCCCATCAACGACAGAACCATATTGACATCTAGCCACCGGACACCATCCGCCAAAGGTTGCCCAGGCTTTCACGCGCATGTTCGCGGTGGGTTCGGTAACGCGCGTGCGCGCTCGGCGGCGCATCGGGCGCGAGCTCGATGGACCAGAGCGCGCTCACGGTGTTCGGAACGAACGAGTACCTGACATCGATAATACGATTGGGACGTTCAGGGTCTTCGGCCACGAAGCCGTCACTGAACCATTCGAAACGCTCGATATCCCGGGCCTGCTGCGAGGCAGGGTCGAGCCACGGCAGGTCGCGGCCGCGATCGAGTTTCGGAACCGAAGTGCCGGCGAACACACGCGGCAGGATGCCCGCGCGCACAGCGTCCACGTAAAATCGGTCCGGCGTCTCGTAGATCGATTTCCAGACAAGCATGTTGCCGAAACTCGGCTTTACCTGCAGACGGATGGGGTCATGCCCACGCGATGCCGCGATCTCGCGACCCATGGCAAGTGCTGAATGGTGCTGCAGCGCGCCGAGCGTCAGATAGATACCCGCCCAGGCAAGGGCAATGCGCGCCAGCACAGGTTTTTGCCGGAGCCCGGCAAGGATGACCAGGACCAGGATCGGCACTGTGAACAGCGGATCGACGATGGAGATGATGCTCAACGAAAACCGCTCAGTGCTGAACGGCCAGAACAGCATCGTGCCGTAAGACGTGAAGGTATCGAGCAGAGGGTGCGTGGCGTAGCCCAGCGTGCAGAAAAGGAAAGTCTGCGCAAACGTCAATTGCCAGCGTCGCCTCAGTATCCAGTAGAGCGCCAGCGCACACAGCAAGCCGCCGACCGGAATGAAGATCAGCGAATGCGTGAACTGACGATGGTATTCGAGAAACATCAGCGGATCGGTCTCGGACCGGATGAAAACGTCCACGTCCGCCGCCATGCCGGCGACAAATCCAAGGATGCCAGCAATGCCGACCTGGATCTTATGGCGCGTTGCCTGCGGCAGCGCCGCGCCCAGCGCGCCTTGTGTCAGCGGATCCATTTATCGGTGATGCTCACTTGTTACTTAAAGGTGTGACCCGTGATTGTCCCCCGCTGACGGCGATCCTACCGTCACCGGCAGACCACCGCAGGCAATCCGCTTGCCGGTGATATCAATCCATACCTCGTGCGTCCATGGTTGTTCCATAAATCCATGATCCACAGCAGACCGAACACCGTTCAACTCCTTTTGGCCGAAACCTTGTCTAGAGGGATTTTGCGGCTTGTAATGTTCTTCTTTTGTTCTTGCTCTGTATCGATGCAGATGGGTTTCGATTTAGGAACCGGCGATGACGTTGCGCTAATGCGCGATCAGATTACCGGCCAGTTCGGCAGTTGTTTACCGGTCCTTCGGCTTGAACCGATGGCACAGCTTGTCAATTCGCTGATTAGCAGTCGCACCCGCGATGCGGTCTCCTCGGCAGCATTTGAAAGGCTGATATGCGCCTATCCGCAATGGCCCGACCTCGCCGCCGCAACGGTTGATGATGTCCAGAGGACTATCGCCGACGTGACGTTTCCCGACGTCAAGGCGCGGCATCTCGGCGAAACGCTGCGCAGAATTGCAGTATGTCATCCGGACTTCGATCTGTCCTTTCTCAGCAGCTTATCGGTAACCGACGCACTGAGGTGGCTCGAGCAACTTCCAGGCGTCGGCCGCAAGGTTTCAACATCGACACTGAATTTCAGTACGCTGTGCCTGCCGGCATTTGTGATCGACACGCATATTTTGCGGGTCCTCCGGCGTTTCGGGTTCGTCAGCCCCAATGCCGAAACCCGAATTGCCTATGAGACCATGATGACGGCGATGGCGGATTGGCGGGCCACCGATCTTCTGGAACTTCACGTCCTACTGAAACGCCTGGGCCAAACCATCTGCCGTTCCAATCAAGCCTTTTGCCGAAGATGTCCGGTTAGCCGCAACTGCAAGGCTGCCAAGTCGGCAGACAACGCCGCTGAGATAGCTTCAGTAGCTGCAGAGACGGGTTTAGGAAAGACGGCCTCGGCTGACAAGCGGAGTGCGGCGGCGAAGGCATTGTTCCCATCTTCATCGAACATAGCCCGCCAGAGCCCTCGGCAGTCAATCTCCTTCGGCAATCGCACCATATTCACGCGTCGCCTCTTCCAGCCAGGTCATGAACGAGCCGGCATAGCTGCGCGGCACGGAAACCTCATACATCGCAGCTCCCTGTAGCCAACGCCGCGAGATCAGCGCCGGAATATGCTCGATTGTCGTGCCAACACCGCATTCGCCCGGCAAGGCGGCTCCGCCCAAATCGAGCGATGTGCCCTTGGCCAGCGCATCGACGGCCTTTGGCCCTGACAGATGAACCAAAAACCGGCCATCGCTTTGATCGAATATGGATGCGCGGCCTTTCGCAATCTTCTCAAGCGCCTTTACAGACTTCGCGGCGTCGCGCGGGTCGGCGACGGCCCAGTATTCATGAGGTCCTGTGGCGCAAATGAAAAGGCCGTCTCGTTCCGCTCCCTCCAGTGGTGAAAGAGCCTGTTTGCGCCGAAGGTGGCGTTTGACCTCACTGGCGAGAGCGCCAGCTTGACCGTTGCGCGCGATCAGTTGTAGCTGCAGCGCATCGCGGCACTCGGAGATGGTAACGCCCGCATCACCGCTACCCGTGCCAACCCGCCCCGGCTCGAGCAAGCCGGCGAGTGCGCTGTGTCTGGCAATCACATCAGCCACGCATCCGCTCCCCTCGTTCGTCGACAAAGACGGGGTGGGTCACTTCAACTTCGACTATCTCTTGATGGAGGGGTGAGGCGACAAAAATCCGTTCGCCTATCCGGTTGCGCCCGTTCTTGAGGAGGGCGAGCCCGATGAAATGATCGCAGGCCGGACTGTAAACGGAAGTAGTTACGTGTCCGTGCGATACGTCGGGTCCGATCGCGCCTGGCGCATTCACCAAATGCGCGCCCATTCTGAACCGGTCTCCGACATTGACCGGTTTGATCCCGACAAGCTGTATACGCCCCTCACCCACCAAACCACTGCGCGCTGCGAGCCAACGGCCGATATAGTCTTTGCGCTCCGACATCATGCGACCGAGGCTGAGATCATCCGCGGTAGTTCGGCCGTCGAGCTCGGGACCAGCCACATGACCCTTTTCGGTGCGCATGACCGTCATCGCTTCAGTGCCATAGGCCGAGATGCCGTCCTGTGCCCCAGCTTCCATGATCGCTTCCCACACGCCCAAGCCGCAATTTGCAGGCGTATAGAGTTCATAAGCCAACTCGCCGGAAAAACTGATGCGGAAGACACGCACGAACGCATCACCGATTTTTGCATTGGCCACGGATTGCAGTGGGAATGCTTCGTTGGAGAGATCAATGCCCTGCACAATGCGTTCCAGGGTGTCTCTTGCTTTCGGGCCTGCCACGGCCATAGCCGCCCAGGCTTCCGAAACCGAACAGAACTGCACATCCAGTTCGGGCCAATGCACCTGATGGCAGAATTCCATATGCTGCATGACGGGGCTGGCATTCGCTGTCGTCACCGTGACGAAATAGTGATCTTCAGCGAGGCGCGTGACCGTGCCGTCGTCGAATACCATCCCGTCCTCGCGCAGCATCACGCCATAACGCGCGCGTCCCACTTTCATCTTCGAAAAGCTGTTGATGTAGAGTCGGTCGAGAAAGGTGCCCGCATCCGGTCCCTTGAGCTCGATCTTGCCGAGGGTGGAAACATCGACCATGCCGACAGCAGACCGGACGTTCAGGACTTCACGCTTTACAGCGGCGGCGAAATCTTCGCCCTCGCGCGGATAGTAGTAAGGCCTGAGCCAGAGACCCGCATCGGTGAACACCGCACCATTCTTCTCGTGCCATGCGTGCATTGCGCTGTGACGCGTTGCGCGAAACTCATGCCCCTGCCTTTGCCCTGCAAGCGTGCCGAGAGCCGCCGGAGTATAGAGCGGGCGGTAGGTGGTCGTACCAGTTTCCGCGATTGGAGTTCCGAGCAGTTCAGACAGAATGCCAATCGCGTTAACGTTGGCGAGTTTGCCCTGATCGGTCGCCATACCGAGCGTCGTGTACCGCTTGGCGTGTTCCGAGTGGCCGAAACCCTCCCGCTCCGCCACCTCGAGGTCTGCGACGGTTACATCGTTCTGGAAATCCACAAAAGCGGCTCCAGATTTCGAAACGGAATCCAGCGCCCTCCACAGGGCCTGAACTCCATAACTCGGAAGCTTGTCGACGCTCGGAGCCGTGACTGTGCGAGATGGTTTTGCGCCGCACGCCTTCGCGGCACTCACACCCGCGGCGACACCTTCATGCAAGCTTTTTTGCAGGTCGAATGTCCCAGCCGCACCTCCCACGGCCTGGACGTCATTTTCCAGCTTTCCCATGGTGAAAGACGCTATGCGTTCATTCCACCGGGGCCGCCCTCCGCAATGAGAGAGCAAATGAATGGTCGGGTTCCAACCTCCTGATACGCAGACAAGATCACAAGGAAGGCCGATTTCAGATTCTCCTGTGCCGTCGACAGACGCAAGGCGGACCGACGACACATGCATCTTGCCGCGCGCCTGCGCGATACATTGTTCAAAACGGACATCCACACCATCGGCCAACAACGCGCTGCCGGTGACAATTTCTTGCGGCCGGCCGTCTATAACAGTGACATCCGCGCCTGCATCAACGAAGTCCCTTGCTGTCAGGTATGCGTCGTCATTGTTCGCAGCAACAACTACGTTTCGCCCTGGCAACGCACCATATTGATTGAGGTAGTTGCGTGCTGCACGGGCGAGCATGACACCCGGCCTGTCATTGCCCTCAAACACAAGCGGGCGTTCGATGGCACCGGCGGCACAGATGAGCTGTTTTGCCTGGATGGTCCATCGGCGCTGGCGCGGAAGGTTTGGTGTGTCGGCGCCGATATGGTCGCTCACCCGCTCGATGGCGCCGAAGGTCAGCCCGTCATAGCGCCCGAAGACTGATGTGCGCGGAAGAAGCCGAACATTTTCAAGTTCGGATAGCTCGGCATACAAATCTTGCGCCCAATCGGCACACTGGCGTCCATCGATTTCGATCGATTCCCCGGCGAGATGACCGCCTGCTACCGCGCGTTCGTCCGCCAGGACCACACGGGCGCCGGCGCGCGCCGCAGCCTGCGCAGCCATCAGACCGGCAGGCCCCGCACCAACGATAAGCACATCGCAATGGGCGTGCGCGTGTTCGTAGCTGTCCGGGTCCGGGAGTTCGGCAACCGTACCCAAGCCCGCGGCACGGCGGATCGCGGGCTCGTATAGCCGGTACCAGAAACTGCGCGGCCACATGAAAGTCTTGTAGTAGAAGCCCGCCGGAAAGAACGGCTTTAACAGGGAATTGACGGCCATCAGGTCGAATGAGAGTGATGGCCAGCGGTTCTGACTGCGCGCGACCAGGCCATCAAAAATTTCGACCATGGTCGCCGGAATATTTGGTTCAGTGCGCCCACCTTCTCCAAGCGTCACCAGTGCACTCGGTTCTTCGCTTCCACTCGAATAGATGCCGCGCGGGCGATGATATTTAAAGCTGCGACCGACAAGGTGAATGCCACTGGCGATCAGTGCCGACGCAAGCGTATCGCCTGGATGGCCGGAATAGGTGCGGCCATCAAATGTAAATGAGATGACCCTGGTACGGTCAATAAGCCCGCCCGACGGCAGCCTGTTGGATTGTCCGCTCATCGTCTGCCTCCGCGCGAATCCGGGGGCGCCAGTTCCGCCTTGCTGATGGCATGGTTTGTCGTATCGCGCGTGATGACGATCCAGGATCGGCATCCGCCGACATGCTGCCAATACTCGCGGTGCCGCCCCGCAGGATTGTCGTGGATATACACATAGTCGACCCACGCCGACGTATCCGCTTGGCGTTTACCGGTTGGGCGTTTCTTGGTGGCGTCACCGCCATACGCGAACTCATCAAGAGGACGTAGACCGCACCAGGGACACGGAATTTGCATTGCGCGGCCTCCTAATGCTTTCCGGGCTGCGGACCAGCCCCGTTTTCGTTGATCACATTCCCGGTTTCAAAGCGCGAAAGCGTGAAGCCGGAGGCGAATGGATGAGGCTCGTCGTTGGCAATGAGATGGGCAAACGTCCATCCCGAGGCCGGCGTGCCCTTGAACCCGCCGTAACACCAGCCGCCGTTGAAAAAGAGACCCTTCACGGGTGTCTTGGTTATGAACGGACTGCCGTCCGGCGTCATGTCATTGATGCCGCCCCAATGGCGCAACAACCGCAAACGGCTGAGGCGTGGCATCAACGATGCAGCACATTCTGCGACACCGCTCACCACCGACATATTTCCGCGCTGCGCGTAGCTGTTGTAACCATCGAGATCGCCATTGAAGACGAGCCCGCCCTTGTCCGACTGGACGATGGAAAAATGTGCGGCGGCAAACATTACGACAGTATCAAGCACCGGTTTTACTGGCTCGGTCACGAAGCATTGCAGGACATGGCTTTCGATCGGCAGCTTCAAGCCCGCCATCTGCGCAACAAGGGTGGAGCGACCCGCAACGACAATGCCGACTTTTCTGGCACTTATCGCACCGCGTGACGTCTCGACACCACGCACCTGCCCCTTCTCGATCCTGAAACCAGTGACTTCACAATTCTGGATAACATCGACGCCCCGCATGTCTGCAGCCCGCGCAAATCCCCACACAACCGCATCATGGCGCACGCTGCCGCCACGGGGTTGCAACAACCCGCCAAGAACCGGAAAACGCGCATTGGGAGAGCAATCAACCAGTGGTGCCAGCTTCTTGACGTCTTCTCTACTGACCAGGACGGAATCGATACCGTTGAGGCTGAAGGCATTGCCGCGCCGGATTGCCGCGTCGCGCTGAGCCGGTGTGTGGAACACATTCAGCGCACCACGTTGGCTGAGCATGACATTGTAGTTCAGGTCCTGCGACAGCCCTTCCCAGAGCTTGAGCGAGTGTTCATAAAACTGGCTGTTTTCGGGACAGAGATAATTCGAGCGCACGATCGTCGTGTTACGTCCGATATTGCCATTGCCGAGATACCCCTTCTCAAGCACCGCCACATTGGTGACGCCATGATTGCGCGCGAGGTAATGCGCTGTCGCCAGGCCGTGACCGCCGCCGCCAACAATGATCACGTCATAGGACTTCTTGGGTTCAGGGTTACGCCAGACCTTCGGCCAGTGTTTGTGGCCAGTAGCCGCATTGCGGATGATGGAACTCAGGGAGTAGCGCACTAGCTTTCTTCCCCAATGAGTACGGTGACGTTCTCGATGCTTTCAATATCCCACAGGCCTGTCAGTACAGCCTCGCTGCGCTCATCCGACCATCCGGCAAACGCTGTACACTTGCGGAACTTATCGGCAATCTCTTCATCGGACATAGGGTTTTCCGGCATACCCGTTGGTGCGCCAAGAAAATCAGTGACGCGCGTCCCGTCATCCATCTCGATCGTGATGCGCGCGCACTCGGGATAGCGCGGCTGATAGTCCGGACCATTAAGATCTTCCGCCTCAACCATCTTGACCTTCTCCATCGCGGTCTGGAACGCAGTGTCAGCAAATATGTTCTGAGAAATCTGTTCCGGGCCGAGTTCACCGAATGCGAGAACACAACCGACTGCAAACGGCATGGAAAACTGCGCCTGCGCGGGTGTTTCTGGTCGGTGGTGCACGAGACTGATCTCTACGAGTTTCGGGACCTCACAAAGGACCCGTGACACCTGCTCCCGTTCCAGGCCGTTTTTTTCGATCAACTCCTGCGTCATTTCGATTGCCGCCTGGGCCGCGGAGCACACAGGTGCTGCCTTGACGGCCACACCCGGATCGACCAGGCACCAGATGCTGCCAAGCCCTGCCAGACCTGCGGGATCAGATTTTCCGTCATTCATCAGCTGGAGGACGCCACGGCGATCTTCGAACACTTGTTTTGGCGCCGTGTTCCCCTGCGCTGCCATCAGAGCCGATTCAAGCCCGAGCCGTGTGGCCTGTCCCGCCAGGATCGGTTTGGCATCGTGTCCGAGCATGGCAAGCATGCCATTGGCCTGTATCGCAGCAAGTGAAATTGCAGTCGTCGTTTTCTCCGTATTCAGGGTAAGTGCTTTTGCGGCGCCTGCCGCCGATCCGATGGCACCAAGCGTGCCCGTCGCCCACCAGCCGGACATGTAGTGGCTTTCGGTCAATGTCAGACCGAGCGCATAAGTTGCCTCCGATCCAGCGACAAAGGCCTCAAGAAACTGCCCACCGTTGCAACGGGCGTGCTCGGCAGCCGCCAGCACCGCAGGCAGAACAATCGTTGAACCATGCAAGATGCCGGCATAGCTCGTATCGTCGAAATCGAGTGCGTGTGCGGATGTGCCATTCGCAAGGGCCGCTCCCGTGGCAGACGAATGCTGCCCGGTGCCCAGTACGGTGCATGGGCCGGAGCCATACTGCTCGCTCAGATGAGCCGCAATCCGCTGCGCGACCGGTGTCCGGCTTCCAGCAACAGCGACACCGAGGGTATCAATGATGCAACGCCTCGCAGCGTGACGCACATTTTCAGGAACGTCGGAAAGATCGAGGCCTGCCGCCCATTCCGCGAGTTGCTGAGCAATCGTCATATCGGAATTGCCGGTCATGCGACCACCGCAAAAGCTTCACTCTGCCGCATCCGCACCCCCTCCGGATCGAATGCTGCATTGAGCGTTACCGCACCTGCAGCACGCTCACCCGCAATGTCGAGTTCAACGCGTGCGCCTTCAGGTTCAGGCAGTGCGTTCAAATCGACATAAGCCAGGGCAACGGACCGGCCAACGCGGTAGCCGAAAGCCGCCGACGTCACCTGCCCAGCCACCCTGCCGCCTGCATAGACCGGTTCGTCGCCAAGCGGATTGGCTTCCAGATCTTCGAGAATGATTGTCACAAGGCGCGATGAGACGCCTTCCGCTCGCAGGCGCGCCAATGCGTCCGATCCTGCAAAGCGGCCCTTCTTCTTCACCGAAAACTCAAGACCGGCCTGCATTGGTGTGGTGTCGCTGTCGAGATCGTGCCCCATGGCAAGGAAGCGCTTTTCGATGCGCATCGACGTCTGCGCGAACAATCCAGCCGGCCGGGCGCCGGCGCCCGTGAGCGCGTCACATAACTTTCCGGCGTCGTCGGCAGCACAGGTGAGTTCAAACCCACATTCACCCACATAAGAGACCCGCGCTGCAATCACGTCGACACCACCAACATTGAACCTGCCTTGCCGAAAGTATCCAAGCCGGGCCATCTCGCTCGCGTCGAGCTCCGCAATAATGCGCGCGGCTTCCGGTCCCATCAGACCAAGAACAGCGAATTCCTCCGTCTCATCGGTAAGGGTGACATACTCACCGTCTCTCAAATGACGGCGCAGCCAGACCAGGTCGTGATTGATTGCGGTGGTTCCCACATAGAGCCGATAGTCGTCAGCGCCCAGCCTCAATGCTGTAAAATCGCTCTCGTAGCCGCCACGTTCATTGAGCATGCCTGTATAGATCACGCTGCCGGGGGCGCGCGTCATGTCATTGGTGCAAACGCGATTGAGAAATTCTTCTGCATCCGGACCCCTTACCCTGACCTTGCCGAAGGTCGACTGATCGAAAATGGCGGCGCGTTTGTGTGCCGCCTCCACTTCCCGTCCGACCTGCTCAAACCATTCCGGCTGCCCGAAGGTAAGATGCGGCTCGGCTACACAGTCGAAGTATTGCGGCCGTTCCCAGCCAAAGACTTGCCCAAAACGCGCACCAGCTTTGACCCACCTGTCATGAAGCGGCGTCTTGCGCAGCACGCGCCCTGTCTCCCATTGATGACCGGGATACGCGATGGCGTAATGCTTCCCCAAGACTTCCGGCGCACGCGCCATCAGAAATTCAAGTTGGTTTTCGACGCGCGGAAACCGCGTCGGATCGACCTCGTCGAGTGCGAAGGGCGGCGCACCATCAATGATCCATTGTGCCAGCGCCCACCCTGCACCGCCACCGGTGGCAATGCCGACCGAGTTCATGCCACAGCATAGCCAAAGCCCTTCGGAATTTGGCGCCCGGCCAAGCAGGAACGATCCATCCGGTGTGAAACTCTCCGGCCCGTTCAGCAACATGCGCACTTCGGCATGCTCCAAGACCGGCAGACGGTGCAACGCATTCACCATCATCGGCTCAAAGTGATCCCAGTCTTCGTCAAGCAGACCGAACGCAAAATTCCCTCCAAGCGTCGCAGGGTCAATCGGCTTTCCCATTGGCTCGAAGCATCCGACAAGCAGACCGCCAACCTCATCGCGGATGTAGAGATGGGAATCATGGTCGGACAAGGTCGGTAAATGGCCATCGATGCCGTCGACCGGCTTTGTCAGCAAATAGAAATGTTCGCAAGGCAGAAGCGGCGCCTGCGTTCCAGCCAATTCTGCAAGTTCACGGCTCCACAGCCCGGCACAGATAACGACACAATCGGTGCGGACCTCCCCCGCATTCGTCGTGACACCGGCAATGCGGCCGTCGTGCTTGAGAAATCCCGTAACAGCGGTGTCTTCAAAAATGCGCGCGCCATTCGCCTTTGCGCCTTTTGCCAGTGCCTGACAGAAATCGGTCGGGTTGACGCGACCATCATCGGGCGACCAGACCGCACCAATTGCGTCATCAACATTGGCGAGCGGCCAGAGATTGCGAAGTTCGCCAATCCCGATTTCCTCCGCCTGAACCCCATATGCCTTGGCCAGGGCCGCCTGGCGCCGGATGTGGGTCAGACGATCCGGGTTGGTAGCAATCGAAATCGATCCGGTTTGATACCAACCGGTCTGCTGACCAGTTTCCCTTTCAAGCTCGGCATAGAGTTTTGCACTGTATTGAATGAGGCGCGTCAGATTTTGGGTTGAGCGCAACTGCCGGACCTGTGCGGCGGAATGCCAGGTTGTCCCAGACGTAAGCTGATTACGCTCCAGCAAAACGACGTCCCTCACCCCCAGCTTCGCCAGGTGATAAAGGACGGAGCATCCCATTGCCCCCCCACCAATGACCACTGCTGCTGCCTGTGCGGGCAGCGTCTGATCAGCGGACATGGGACCCATTCCTCCCCGAAATACACGTTTGCCGTAAGGTCAAACTTGATTCATATTGAAACATGTGTTTCAATTTAATTGTATTTGTAATACATATATTACGAAATTATCCGGCGTGTCCATCGCCAATGAGGGGTGCAGGCGTTGCAGGTTTCCCGGTCCATCCAGGACACGATTATGGCCCGTTTTGACGGGCTGAGCCCGAAGCTGCGCCGGGCGGCAGAGTTCGTTGTCGAGCATCCCGACGAAGTTGCGACCCGCACGTTGCGCCAGGTCGCGAAGGCAGCCAACCTCGCACCACCGACGCTTTCTCGGCTTGCGCGCGCACTCGACTGCGAGACCTATGAAGATCTGCGTGAAATCTGCCGTGGAGAACTCAAACGCCGCAACCGCATCCTTGCCGACAAGGCCGAGGCACTGTTGCAACTCTCGACCGAAACCGTACCCGGCGCCAAGTCTGGCGTGTTCATCGCACAAGCCGGTGCGGCAATCGAAAACATTCAAGATCTGATCGAAAGCATCGATCTGGAGAAGTTGCGTTCAGCGGCAAAGACGCTAGCAACTGCACGCAAGGTGGTCTTGTTCGGAACATCGAGCGGTCTCGCCGTTGCGCAGTATTTCGCCTGTATGGGACGGCTTGCTTTCGACAATTGGCGCGTTGCCGGTGCCGACGGTTCGCTATGGGCCACGAGCCTCACCGATATCGGGCCGGGCGACGCTGTATTTCTCGTTTCAATCCGACCCTACGGCAACCTGCCCGTACGAGCGGCGCAGGCGGCTCGTGATGCCGGTGCTGAAGTCATCGCCATTACCGATGATCTTGCCTCGCCATACGTTTCCATTGCTTCCGAGTGTTTCATCGTCGGAACCGAAAGTCCGCAGTTCTTTCCCTCGCACATTGCTGCTCTGGCACTCATTGAGGGTTTGATGGGGATGATCGTGCGGCGCGGTGGGAACAAAGCCGCAGAACGGATTCAACAGGCCGAATCCTCGGCCCATTCGATCGGGGAGTATTGGGTCAATTAGTCGGCAGGATCAAATCAGGAATTGCCGAATGAAGAAATTTGCAGTGAGATGAATGTCAGTGGACCGACGAAGGTCCAGAACAGTGTAGGGAGGAGAGTGAAATGAAACTGAAGTCGATTGCATTTGCCGGTATGGCCGGTGTTGTGGCGGTTGGAGCCTTCTCGGCTTCCGCTGCGGCCGAAGTCTGCAAAAACGAAGCCTGGAAAAAGGCAATGAGCCGCGGAAAGCTGATTGTCGGCGTCAAGGCCGACTACAAGCCTTGGGGTTTTCGAGACTCCAGTGGCAAGATTGTCGGCATGGAAGCAGACATGGCCAAGGAAGTTGCCGACACGATGGGTCTGGACGTCGAGTTGGTGGCTGTCCAGTCCTCAAACCGGATGCAGTTCCTCGAGCAGGGCAAGATCGATCTTATGATCGCAACCATGTCGGACCGTCCTGACCGCCGGAAGGTCGTCGGAATCGTCGGTCCGAATTATTACACGTCCGGTACGAACGTCATGGCGCCGAAAGCCGTCGGTCTGAAGAAGTGGTCGGACCTGAAAGACAAGCCCGTCTGCGGCAAGCAAGGCGCTTTCTACAACAAGATCGTTACCGAGCGCCACGGCGCCAAGGTTATTGCCTTTACAGGCAATGCCGAAGCCAAGCAGGCACTTCGCGACAAGAAGTGCATTGCCTGGGTCTATGACGACTCTTCAATTGTGTCGGACCTCACCTCAGGTCAGTACAACGATTACGAGATGCCCTTGAATTCAGAGGATGACAATCCCTGGGCGCTCGCAGTGCCAAAAGCCGAAGCGAATTGCGTCTTCGGGCGCTTCATGTCCGGCATGCAGTATTACTGGCTGCAGTCTGGCAAGCTCATCGAGCTTGAGAAGAAATGGGGCATCCAGCCGACCAAGTTCCTGGTCGACAAGAAGGCGCAATATAAGGACTGGCTTGCCGACAAGAAATAGGTTTCACTTTATTTCGGCTCCGGGGAATGTGACAGCGTTCCCCGGAACCGTCCCAATGGTTGAGGCTCTGGGGGGATATGCTTCAGTCGATTCAAGATTATTTCCGGCAACTCGCGGAAACCAACCCGAGCTGGAATTTCATATACATATACGACCCGGTTCAGACGGCACGCGTGCTGGACGGGCTTTGGATGACGATCATACTCTCCGTAGTCTGCGTCATTCTTTCGGTCGTGATCGGCGTTGTCGGTGCTTTGCTGCAAGGCTCACCGAGGCGATGGGTCCGATCGGTTGTGCAGGGCTACATCCAGTTTTTTCGAAACACCCCTCCCCTTATCCAACTCCTGTTTTTCTATTTCGCACTTGGCCAGTTTACACCGAGCTATTCGCCCGATGGCTGGCTCGAGGTGCCGATTATTTCCAATGTCGGCTGGGCAATCATTTCGCTGTCTTTCTTCGCCGGCGCCTTTAACGTCGAGATCTTCCGGTCCGGCATTGAAGCCGTTCCCGAATCCACCAAGGAAGCATCAGAATCTCTGGGAATGAACCGCCTGCAGACCTACATATATGTGGTTCTGCCGTTGGCGTTCCGGGTCAGTCTTCCGTCGCTCAACAACAATCTTGTCAATCTGGTCAAGACCACGACCCAGGCTATCGTTATCGCGGTGCCGGAGCTGCTCTACCAGCTTGTCAGCATCTATAACGACTACTCCACCGCCCAGAATGCCTGCATGGTATTGATGTTCTTAGTCTACATCGTGCTCGTCGGCATCCTTGTGCTTGGCATGAACCGATGGGAACGCGGCATGCGCATCCCGGGTTATGGAGCATAGGGCCATGAGCGCACGCACCTTAATACCCGGCATTACCGCAAGAGCGACGACCGATCTGCCCGTATTGAAGCCGTTTAAAGGCAAGCCCTACGGTCATGATGAGATTGGCTTTTCCCGCTTCCTTGCAAATCTCTCACCATGGGCTGTCGTCTGTGTCGTCATGCTGCTGGCGCTGTGGCCGATGGCCGCCATGGCCCAGGCGAAATATACGATTGGCGATGCCTTTGATGCGTTGTGGAAGTGGGTCCCGTTCCTTGTGACCAAAGGCTTTGCGCTCAACATTCTCATCAGCGTTACGACAATGGCCATTGGCACAGCCGCGGGCGTGTTGCTCGGCCTGTGGCAGATATCACCACATCCTGCGATTCAGAAGACCGCCTGGGCGGTTACACAGGCGTTCCGCAACTCGCCATGGCTGGTGCTGTTGTTCATTGTCATGCTGGCTTTTCCATTCGAGATAACCATAGCCGGCGTAACGATCCCGATCCCCGATTGGATGAAGGCAGTGTTCGGGTTGTCATTGCCGATCATGGCCAACATCTCTGAAGTCGTGCGCGGGGCGATTCAATCCGTGCCGACGGGCCAGTGGGAGGCGTCGGAGTCGCTTGCGTTTTCGCGCAACCAGACTCTGTGGCGGATCATCCTGCCGCAATGCTTCAAGCGCATGATCCCACCGTGGATGAACTGGTATGCAATCCTGACAATGGCCACACCCCTCGTCTCGCTGCTTGGCGTGGAAGAGATTGTGACGCTGTCGCGGCAGGCTATGGAGGGCGAAAACAACCATCCCGAATTGCTGATCCCGTTCTATGGCTTCTGCCTCGTGATCTTCTTTGCCTACTGCTACCCGATCGCACGCTGGACGATCAGCCTCGAGCGCAAGTTCTCCGTGAAACTGTAAGGAATCGATCCTATGGCCGAAAGCAAATGGACACCAAAAGAGCCGATGGTTAGCGCCAAGGACGTCCACAAATCGTTCGGCGACCTTGAGGTGCTAAAAGGCGTTTCCATGGACGTCATGAAGGGTGATTGCGTATGCGTGATCGGCCCCTCGGGCTCTGGAAAATCAACCTACATTCGCTGCATCAATGCACTCAATCCAATCGACTCCGGCTCTATCGAAGTCGAGGGACAGGAGGTCAACGACCCGCATCTGGACAAGCTCGAGCTGCGCAAGAAGGTCGGCATGGTGTTCCAGCAATACAATCTCTTTCCCCACAAGACGGCGCTTGAGAACATCATGATGGCACCCATGCGCGTCCTGAAGGAGCCGAAAGATGAGGTCGAGACGCGCGCACGCGAGTTAATCAAAAAGGTGCGGCTCGAAGGCAAAGAAGACAGCTTTCCAGGTGAGCTGTCAGGCGGACAGCAACAACGCGTGGCGATCGCCCGATCGCTGGCAATGCGCCCCGACGTGATGCTGTTCGACGAGGTTACCGCCGCACTCGATCCCGAAACCGTCAAGGAAGTTCTGGTCACGATCCGCGATCTCGCCGAAGAAGGCATGACCTGTATTCTCGTTACCCACGAAATGGGCTTCGCGCGCGAGGTGGCCAACCATATCTATTTCACCGACCGAGGCGTCATCGTCGAACACGGTCCGCCAAAGACATTCTTCACAAAAGCCAAAGACCCGCGGACAAAAGAATTTCTAAGCCAGATCCTCTAACGCAATCCGCGCCGAATGAGGCGCGGCGAGGCACCGTCTTGAGCTTTGTCTCCCATCTCGAATGTGGCCTGACCGGCGCGGAATACCCGCACGACCGGTTTCGCACGGTGTCGGACGCAAATGCCCCGCTGCTTGTTCGCTATGACCTGACCGCCCTGAAGAACGCTGTTTCCAAGGATCTTGTCGCGAAACGTTTGCCGGAGATGTGGCGCTACCTTGACTGGCTGCCTCTTGAAGGTCCCGATCAGATTGTCAGCCTCGGCGAACTAATGACACCGCTCTTACCCCTCACCCGACTGGCCGATGGCCAGGTGATTGTGAAAGACGAAGGCCGTATGCCCACTGGCAGCTTCAAGGCGCGTGGGCTCGCAGTTGCCGTTTCAATGGCCAGGGCATTTGGCATTGACCATATCGCCATGCCAACAGCTGGCAATGCGGGTGCAGCACTTGCGGCCTATTGTTCGCGCGCGGGCATCAGGAGCACGGTGTTCTGCCCCGACGATGCACCGGAGACGACCATTCGGGAAATCGCGTTTCATGGTGCGGAGACCTACCGGGTGAATGGGCTTATAAATCACTGCGGTGAAATCGTTGCCGCTGGCAAAGATCGGGTCGGTTGGTTCGATCTATCGACGCTGAAGGAGCCCTACCGGATCGAAGGCAAGAAAACCATGGGGCTAGAACTCGCAGAGCAGTTCGCCTGGGAACTTCCCGACGTTATCTTCTATCCCACCGGGGGCGGAACAGGTCTGATCGGCATGTGGAAGGCATTTGAAGAATTGGGGGCCATGGGCTGGATCGGAGCCAAGCGCCCCCGCATGGTCGCCGTTCAATCCACCCGCTGCGGTCCACTGGTGAAAGCGTTTGACGAAGGCCATGACGAGGTACAGGAGCCCTGGGATGATGCAGTGACACTGATCCACGGCGTGCGCGTGCCCAAGCCGTTCGGCGATCGTCTGTGTCTAAAGGTCCTGCGCGAGAGCGAAGGGTTCGGTTCGATGGTCGACGATGATGAGGTTATCGAGGCACGCGCCGCTGTTGCGCGAGAGGAAGGCATCCATCTCTCTATAGAAGGTGCGGCCTGTTTCGTTGCCTGGCGTCAAGAGTTGCAGAAGGGGCGCGTCTCGGCATCCGATCGGGCGATCCTGTTCAACTGCGCCAGCGGACTGAAGGCGGAAATGCCGCCGGTTGAAACACGCATCGATCGAACCCGGCCAATCGACTATTCTCGATTCA
>DEIT01000206.1:0-5970 GCA_002352635.1 Hyphomicrobiaceae bacterium UBA2767
GTGTCACCATGGAAGACGCCTACAGCATGATCGAGTGGCGTCTCCTAATCCTCATTGCAGGCATGACCAGCTTCGGGTTTGCGATGCAAAAGACCGGTGCCGCAGAATTCCTTGCTCGCCTCATCGTCGCATCCACTCTGCCGCTCGGCATCTACGCGACACTGACCATGTTTTGCGTAGCAACGGTGGCGCTCACCCAGCCGATGTCCAATGCCGCCGCCGCCTTGGTGGTCTTACCCATCGCAGTCGCTTCCGCCGATCTGTTGGGCGTCGATCCGCGTTCGGTGGCCATCTTGGTGACCCTGTCCGCGTCCCTCTCCTTCATCACACCGCTGGAGCCAGCATCGCTTCTTGTTTACGGGCCCGGGAAATACCGTTTCTCAGACTTCATTCGCGCTGGGTTGCCGCTCACGGCGTTGACAATTGTTGTTTTAGTATGGCTTGTGCCTGTCTTTTGGCCGCTTTAGAGACCGTTCCAAACCAAGCAGTGACCCATGATCGGGAACAGGATTCAGTTTGGCTGGGGCCGTCATCGGCATCAGTGCGCACNNGGCTTTGATCCCCGGCTAAGAGCCATCAACCCTTGATGCAAACAAGTGGGCTGAGGCGCGCCACGCGCCTGGCGAGACCTGCATGTTCCGCGGCCAGGACCACCGCCGTGACGTCTTTATACGCGCCAGGGGCTTCTTCAGCCACGCCGCGCTGCGAAGGACTGCGGATCAAGATACCTCGCTCCGCCAGGTCATCGACAATCTGCCTACCGCTCCACTTCTTGAGCGCTGCATGGCGCGACATGGCGCGGCCCGCTCCGTGACAGGCAGAGGAAAACGCCTTCTCCTCACTCATCGCGGTGCCGGTAAGCACGTATGAGCCCGTTCCCATACTGCCGCCGATCAGGACTGGCTGCCCTGAATCCTGAAGCGCTGGCGGCAAATCGGGATGGCCAGGACCAAAGGCCCTGGTCGCTCCCTTGCGATGGACGAACAGCTTGTGCGGTTCGCCATCGATGGTGTGCGTCTCAACTTTGCAGGTGTTGTGGGAAACGTCGAACATCAACTGCAGGTCGCACTCTGGAAAGAAGCGGGTGAAAACCTGCCGTGCGAAATGACCGATGATCTCGCGATTGGCGAGTGCACAATTTATGGCGGAACGCATGGCCCCAAGATAACGGGTGCCGATTTCCGAATTGATCGGCGCGCAGGCGAGTTCCCTGTCGGGAAGTTTGATTCCAAACTTGGCTGCGGCGGGGAGCATGTCACGCAAAAACTCCGTTCCGATCTGGTGACCGAGTCCGCGCGAACCGCAGTGGATGGTGACAATGACTTGGCCTTGCTTGAGGCCAAAATCGTTAGCCACGCCACAGTCGAAAATTTCCTCGACGGCTTGGACTTCAAGGTAGTGGTTGCCGGAACCGAGCGTACCCATCTCGCGGCGTTGACGCTTCTTGGCCCGGTCCGAGACACAACCCGGATCCGCTCCAGCCATCTCCCCGTGTTCTTCGATGCGGTCCAAGTCATGTGCCTCACCCCAGCCGCGCTCCACGGCCCAGCGTGCACCGCCGTGCAGCATTGCGTCCATCTGCTCTGAATCGAGCGTGATCGTGCCCTTGCTCCCGACGCCTGCGGGGACCGCTGCGAAAAGCGCATCTGCTAATGGTTTCTGAACTGACCTAATGTCAGATACTGAGAGGGCCGTGAGCATCGTTCTCACTCCGCAAGAGACGTCGAATCCGACACCGCCCGCGGAGACCACGCCGCCGTGGTCCGGGTCGAAGGCCGCGACTCCGCCAATCGGGAAACCATAGCCCCAATGGGCATCCGGCATGGCGAAGGACCCCTTTACAATACCGGGCAAGGTCGCAACATTAGCGGTTTGCTCGTAGACCTTGTCGTCCATCCCGCAGATGAGTTCCTCATCCGCATAAATGATGCCTGGCACGCGCATGTCCCCGGTAGGCTCGATTTTCCAGGCCGTGTCGTCAATTTTCGTAAATCGCGTGGGATCCACCGCCCATACCTCCCTCAAACATCCACAACACAGGTTGCCGACCAGCGGTTGACCGCATCCTGAGCCACATGCAGTGCCGTATAGGTTGCACCCTTAGGTTCGCAGGCAGGCCTATGCCGCACTTGATCCGCCGGTTCACCCCATAAGGTGCCTTTAAGGCGGGTACCGTCGATTTCGACCCCGAAGCGCCCGAACAGCATCTGCCCGACCGCCATTTCGTAAATGATGGCGTTCAGCCATTCGACCAGCAGCAGCTCGATGTTCTCGGCTTTGCAGGTAACGGTCACAGCCGTCTCATCGGCCACCTTGGCATCGGTGACTACAGCGGTGAGTGCCAAAGCCACCTGCTCGAACGTTGCCTCCGGCGTTGATCCCCAACCGTGGATTCGCACATCGGCATCATGCGGGAGCAACTCCCATCCGGCATTGGGTTCCGTCCGTTTGTCAGCCCTCTCTATCATCAGCCGGAACTCCCTGGCCGCGCATCATGAGAGCGCAATTCCGCGCTTTGTATGGCGCATTAAACAACCAACCGCATTGCGCCAGATCAAGCATTTGGAACAAGGCCAAGTGTAGAAATATTGATGGCTGATATTGAGTTTCCAGGCATGGCGCGCGCATTGCGGAGATGGCATGACACAATATGAACTCGACACTGCGTCCAGGCAGATCGTGCAGTGGTTGAACGGCGAGATTGCCGTTGGCCGACAGCATGCGTAATGGCGCAAAAAACAGGCCGCGCAAATCAGGTGGCCACTAGCGAGCCCGGTCAGGTAACATTGTTCCTGGCTGGAGATGTGATGACCGGCCGTGGTGTCGATCACATTCTGCCCCATCCCTGCAATCCGGAACTTTTTGAAAAATACGTTAAGTCGGCCGCCGACTATGTTGCGCTTGCCGAGGAGGTCAATGGCCCGGTCTCGAAGCCTGTCGACTTCAACCATGTGTGGGGGGACGCGCTGGCACAGCTTGACCGCCGGAGACCTGCCGCCCGGCTGATCAACCTGGAGACGGCCATCACGACAAGCGGCGATGTGCAACATAAGGGTATCAACTACAGAATGAGCCCAAGGAATGTTCCGGTGATCACTGCGGCTCGAGTGGACTGCTGTGTCCTTGCCAACAATCACGTATTGGACTGGGGCGAAAAGGGCCTCCTGGAGACACTGAAAACTCTGCAAGGCGCGGGAGTGGCGTGGGTCGGCGCGGGTCACAACCTTCATGAGGCGCGCCGTCCGGCCATACTTCCGGTCCAGGGCGGACGGGTCGTCATTGTCGCCTTGGGCTCTCCGACAAGCGGCGTCCCGCGCGCGTGGGCTGCCACTGATGAGCGACCTGGCATCAATTTCCTGCCTGACTTGACCCTCCACACCGTCCGCCAGATCTCGAAACACATGCGCGCGATTAGAAAGCCCCGAGACATCATCATCGTTTCGCTCCACTGGGGCAGGAACTGGGGGTATGACATTTCCGGCGATCAGAGCGCCTTTGCGCATGAACTGATTGACGAGGCAGGCGTCGACATCGTCTGGGGTCACTCCTCGCATCACCCAAAGGCAATCGAAGTCCATAACGGCAAACTGATCCTTTATGGTTGCGGTGACTTCCTTGACGACTATGAAGGCATTCGTGGTTACGAGGAGTTCCGAGATGATCTTGTGCTGATGTATTTCCCGGACCTTCGGCTGTCAGACGGCGCGCTGCAGCAACTTACAATGGTGCCACTTCAAATCCGCAAATTCTGCCTGAACCGGGCGTCGCAAGACGATACGGATTGGATTTTCGATGTCCTGAACCGAGAAGGAAAAAAATTTGGAACCCGGGTTCGGCTGGAGACTGACAAATCACTGACGCTCGAATGGGAATAGCAGCCCCTAGCCGCAGGACCTTGATGAGATTTGCAATGCTGACGCCCTAGACGATTCCCGGCAACAGTCCCCGCAGCGCTACCAAGCGTCTGGTCTCTCGAAAGAAGTACGCTCTATTCGGAAGAGCTCGGCATCGATCTGGCAACAGGCGATGTGGACATCTTCCTCTGGTTCCTGGCCAGCATTTGTACGGCGCCAGGATATCAAAGACGATAGCCGCGAGAACGTACAGTACCTTCATCCACTACCAGCTGACGACGACACCCAAGATTCTCAATGTCGGTTGGGAGCTTTTGGTCAATCCTGCAATGCGCGAGGGCGGCACGTGCGTTATGACAGACGCAAGTCTGAACAGATTTTGCGTAGTTCCCGCACGCTGCTTAACGATTAACGGGGGAAGATGTCAGAGATCGAGGCTTCAGCCGCGGACGAGGCGGGCCTGATACGATTCCGACGCAAATTGCGATGAGGTTTTTCCAAGCGCATCAGGCTAGCGAATGGGCATGACCTTAACGTGTCCGGCACCATTGGGTCCGGACTCGATTTCGACACGAGCCGCATCGAATTGCCCGATCACCCAGGCGTTGGTTTCCAAATGCCGGGTCACGGCAGAGCAGGTGAATTCCGACGCCCCGTCAGCGAACGTAAGAGGCAAAAGCATCTGGTCCGCCAGGTGGCGGTCCAGCAGCGCACCTCTGCGATGGTGATCAAACAGTTCCGCCACGGACTCCTCGGCAACTTCCTCGGCGGGTTTGCCCCGGCGGCCAAGCGCACCGAACCCGGATACGGTCCTGTCGTAGACAGTGCTCAGGAATATCCAGGCGCCGGGCGAGAGGGAACGCACACGCTCGGTCTTGATCGTAACCGGAACCCCAAGTGGGCGCAGCAGGGCCTCGGCCCTATCCGCCATGCGCTGGGCAATATGTGCCGGGAGACTGGCCGCCACCGCACGCCCGTTTATTGCCTTAAGCCCCCCACGTTCCATAGCTGTCAGGGGCATGAAGGCCTTGACGCTGCCGTTGCTCGCGCCGATGAGCCGGAGGGTGATCTCCCCCCTGCCAGCGGGAAAGAAACCCCAAGCGCCGAGCCGGGCGGTCCCGTTGAGCCCTAGCCGACGCAGAATCTCCATCCAGACATGCTCGAAATAGTCAAAGGACGGGCTCCAAGGCACGTGGGTGCCGCCCTTGACGGTCACCGAACTTTCACCAGGAGCAAGCACAAGCGGAAGCGCGATGGTTTGCAGCACCAACGCCGCGGCACCTGCGCTGCCACCCTCACGGGCTTCGGCAACGTCGAAATGATAATTACCCGAGGCGGGCGGACACCTTGGAAAGAATTCAAGGGTTTCAGATCCTAGTGTATCGCCCTCCAGCTTGGCTCCGCAGATTGCCGCTGCGGCGCGGATCGCAGTGAGATGTTGCGCCGCAAGGCCCGGTTTGCGGCGGCCGGCGCGAATCCGTTCGATACGCAGCGGGCGACCGGTTATGGCCGCAAGCGCAAGCGAGGTTCTGAGGATCTGGCCACCGCCTTCCCCATACGATCCGTCAATGACCAACATTTCAGCCGGAGCCGCACACATGATGGCTCAACTCCCGCGGACGCCGGCACCCCGGAAGGCAGCCTCCGCCTCGCTCACAAGCTCTTCGGCCCGCCCCTCGTAGCGCGGCGAGTAATGCAGGGTGGTGAGGCGCTGGACGCCAGCGGCGTGTGCGATCTCGCCGGCCTGCCGGGCTGTCAAATGGTGCCGCTCTCGGGCGCGGGGCTCATCTTCATGCAGGAAAGCCGACTCGATGTAGAGGACAGTCGCATCTTCGGCAAGCGTCACGATCTTCTCGATATTATTTGGCGAGCCAATCGCATCGACAACATAGGCGATCTTGATGCCGGGCGTGACAGTGGCCGCCCGCCCACGAAGCTCGCCTAGTGAAAGACTTCGCTCCACGATGCGGCCATCCTCCTCCCATTCAGCCTTAATGATTGTGTCGTCTGGATCATCACGCATTATGGCTTCCTTAAGGTCCCTCAGCCACGGACCGACGCGCAGGCCGAACTCCTCGATCCGATTCTTCCAGACATTGACATGCACCCGTTCCTC
>DEIT01000206.1:6025-7623 GCA_002352635.1 Hyphomicrobiaceae bacterium UBA2767
TCGGTGAGAAGTTGGCTGTGCTTCGGCGTTTCCACGCGCCCGTCTTCCGGGCGGAAACCCGTCTTGCAATGGAACTCGACTGTACGGAGCGTGCGGTTCCCATCCAGTTCGGCCACTACCAGAACGAGATCGGCGCCGTAATTCGCGACCAGATTCCATGTGTAGGCGGCCAGCTTGTGAGCGACCGCATCGATCAGTCCCTGCGGGCCGTAAAGCCGCAATCTCCGCTCGCGCCCCAGCAACACCCGCAACAGGCGATCAAAGCCGCTGAAATGGTCCATGTGCATATGCGATATGAAGACGTCGCTGAGCCGCAAAAGCTTGCGCGTCGGTAGTCGGGTCAGGTCGCCGAGGTCGAACAGGATTGCCCGTTTTTCGAACATGAGCTCGATATAGAGCCCCGGATCGCCAAAGGGATCGTTGATCAGTTGCGGATGAAATCGCGAAGACATCGGCTCAAAACTCTATACGCATTGTTCAGATTAGAAGGCGGAGAGCCAACCATAGTTGTTGCCCTGCACCTGCCCCTTGATCGCAATCAATCCTGCGCGACCGCGTTTGCCCTATAGTGTGGACATGCAACTCTTCGCTCTCAATGCAAGCAGAGGTTTTGGAGAGCAGGTGGCTATGGCGCTGGGCATACCGCTTGCCGACCATGAGGAGCGCGAGTTCGAGGACGGTGAACACAAGGCGCGGCCGCTCGTCAGCGTGCGCGGACGTGATGTTTATGTGGTTCAGAGCCTGCATGGCGGGCCGGACGAAACCGTCAACGACAAAATTTGCCGATTGTTATTTTTCCTGGGCGCGGTCCGCGAAGGTGGCGCCCACCGGGTCACTGCAGTCATTCCCTATCTCGCATACGCCCGCAAGGACCGGCAGACCAAGCCGCGCGATCCCGTGACCACGCGATACATGGCGCTGCTTCTTGAGGCCGCGGGCACAGACGCAGTTGTGACCTTGGATGTCCACAATATCGTTGCGTTCCAAAACGCATTTCGCTGCCGTTCGCATCATCTCGACACACGCCGTCTGTTCGCACAGCATATGCGCGCGCGCGTCGGCGACGACCCCGTCGTCGTGGCCTCACCGGATCCGGGCGGCGTGAAGCGGGCGCAGCTTTTTCAAGAGACTTTCGAAGCCATGCTGGGCCGCCCTGTCGGCGCGGCCTTCATGGAGAAACGCCGCAGCGCCGGTGTCGTCAGCGGCACTTCGCTGGTGGGCGAGGTGAATGGGGCTAAAGTGCTCGTGATCGACGACCTTATCAGCACAGGTGGTACAATGCTGCGTGCGGCAGAGGCGTGCCTCGACCAAGGGGCGACTTCGGTCATAGCGCTCGCAGCGCACGGCCTGTTTGTCGGCGACGCAGCCAATGCTGTTACCCACCCGCGACTGGCGAGCGTGATCGTTACGGACACAGTGCCACCCTTTCGACTCGACCAGGCTTTGGTCGCCGAGCATCTGGAAATCGTCAGCGCTGCACCTCTTTTTGCGGAGGCTATCCGGCGGATCCACGAGAATGGCTCACTGGTTGACCTGCTGGAGGATCAAGCTTGAGGCAGGCACGTTCGGCAATTGAAAGATAAGCGACCGCCAGCGGT
>DEIT01000206.1:7678-18014 GCA_002352635.1 Hyphomicrobiaceae bacterium UBA2767
AGACGCTTCGACGGTGCATCGCCGAGTTCTTCGGCGCAGTGTCCGATCAGCGTCGCGCCAATCCACGGCGCGCCTAGTTGCTCACACTCCATGGCGAGGAAGGCAAGCTCGTCAAACGGGTCAACCAGTCTGAAGCTGCGGTTAAACTCCAGGCAATCGATTACGACTGGCGGATCGGAGAGGCAGACATGTTCGGGCCGCAGATCGCCGTGCCCATCGACGACATGGCCATCACGCACCCGGTTCATCAGTAGATCCGGATTGTCGGTGATTATCGTTTCGATACTCCTCAGTACGGTGCTGACTATTTCCCGCGGGAGATCGAATCTTCTATCAGCCAGAACGGCATGGTTCTTTTCCTGCTCACGGGCGAATTGCGCGACATATTCTTCGGGCGTCACGTTCGCAGGCTCCGCCGCTCGATAAAAGTGCGCCAGAACATCAGCGACTTCACGAATCTGGCTCGGTGTTACCGCTCCGCGGGCGATCGCATGATCCAGCATTTTGTCAGCCGGTAAGCGGCGCATCTTCACCAGCCAGTCGACCGGCTCACCCTTGCCCCCTAGGGTCAGGTCGCCATCTGCACCATGCGAGAGCGGTACAACGCCAAGATAGACATCCGGTGCAAGCCGCCTGTTGAGCCGATCCTCCACGCGGCAATCGGCCTCGCGCGCTGACAGTGTACTGAAATCCAGAAAGGGATATTTCACCGGCTTCTTGAGTTTGTACACGCGGTCTCCAGCGAGGAAAACCCATGACATGTGGGTCTCCCTGACCTCTACATCGCTCACTGACACTGGATAGGCTGCCGGTGAGGACAGGAATGCCACTTTCTTGCTGGTGAGAATTTCTGTGCTCCCTTGCGGGGCGGCGGTTGCGGGATCTGTTTTCATCGTCAGTGCCAGTTGTTGCCTCGCCCCAAGATAGCTGCCTGATCCGGTGCCCCGTCATTGATGCCGGTCAAGGCGTTCCGCCAGGCGTTGAGCCATGATTTCCGATGTGAATGGCGCCGAAATCTTACCGGACGAGCCAGAGTGTACAATGAGTGAAAGGTCAATGGCGAACGACAGCCGCATCGTCCAGATTGGAACTGAAGGGCTTGAGGGAATTCTGACCATCCCCGCTGGCGTCAACGGACTCGTGATTTTTGCCCATGGCAGTGGTTCAAGTCGCCTGAGCCCCCGCAATACCTATGTGGCGCAGGCACTGAATGCGCGTGGTCTAGGCACGCTTCAGTTCGACCTCTTGACCGAGGCCGAGGCGATGAATCGGGCCAACGTATTCGATATCCTGCTGCTCGGTGAACGGGTCAAGGAGGCAGTATGCTGGGCGAGAAACGCGGAAGAGACTGGTGCGTTGGAAATTGGCGTTTTCGGCGCGAGCACCGGAGCCGCGGCGGCGCTCGTAGCGGCCGCTGGCGTTCCGGACGACGTTTCGGCGGTTGTTTCGCGCGGCGGTCGTCCGGACCTTGCCGAACCGGTCCTCGATCAAGTGTTGGCACCGACGCTACTGATAGTGGGTGGAGCGGATCATGTTGTTATTGAGCTCAACGAAAAGGCTTTCAATCGGTTAGCGTGCGAGAAGCGTTTGGACATCGTTCCCGGCGCGACTCACCTGTTTGAGGAACCGGGAACGCTCGACCAAGTCGTCGAAGCGGCTGGCAGCTGGTTCCAGGGGCATCTTCAGAAGGAGTGCCTATGAGAAACGTTCATATTTTTGCGGACCGCGTCGAGGCGGGGTGTGCCCTGGCAGAAAGGCTGGTCAAAGAAAAATATGAGAACCCCGTCGTGCTTGCACTACCGCGCGGCGGTGTTCCGGTCGCAGCCGAGGTGGCAAAGGTACTTGAGGCGCCTCTCGATCTGGTGTTGGTGCGTAAGATCGGCGTGCCCTACCAACCGGAGCTCGCACTTGCCGCTGTTGTCGACGGCGGCCACGCGGAAGTCGTGGTCAATGAAGACGTTCGGCGGTTTGCCGGTGTGAGCGACCAAGATTTCGAGGAGGCCAAGGCCCGGGAGTTGGCCGAGATCGAGCGCCGCCGCGAGTTATACCTGCAGGGGCGAGAGCGCGTACCGATAAAAGGCGCTACGGCAATCGTAGTCGATGATGGAATTGCAACAGGGGCCACGGTCCGTGCGGCACTTAAGGCGCTTCGCCGGCGCGATCCCAAGAAGCTGGTCCTGGCTGTCGCCGTCGCACCCCCTGAGACCATCAATGAACTGCGTCCCGAAGTCGACGAGATCATCTGCCTCGAGACGCCCGAACCCTTCTATGCAATCAGTCTTTATTTCCTCGACTTTCGCCAGGTGAGCGACGAAGAGGTTGTCGAACTGCTTGCCGAAAGAGTCGGATCGGCCAGTGGTGTTGAAAATCCGACTTCATGATACTGGCGGCCAGCAGCGGTGCATAGACCGTTTGATTGGCCTGCGGATCCTGGTGTATGAGGAGCTGCGGATGACGCAGGCAAGGGTAATGAATCCGCAGTATCATTTTGGCCGTCGACGGTCTGATCTCCATTTAATCATTCGTACTCTGTCGTCGGTGGGACAGACCGGTGCTCAAAGACATGGTGGTTCGGCATGACTGAATCGGCTGCACATACTCTAACTGCGTTCTTTGAGGATGAAGGAGACATTCACCACGAGGCAGTGTTTGCGGTGCTCGATCCCGGACCGGTGCAGCCCGGAACGCACATTGTTTCCAGCGACCCCCGCGCCCATGGCAGCTATCTCGAGATCATCACAGACAAAGGTGACTATATCTGGCAGGCCAAATGGCATGACAAGACTGGGGCGGGCGCGCACGACGGCGGACTATTCCGAGTGATCTTAATGCCTCCAATCGAATATTTGGATGATGTTCCTGTTCGGCGACAGTTCAAGGTTGAGTTGATCGGCGATCAAGAACTGCCTAGCCCGCAGTCATCCCGTTAAGTCTGTTTCTTGATCAGAGGACGAAGAAGGAGCTCCCGCCGCAATGCCTGACAAGGCGACCTTCCGAAAAGGCGATGCGCTATTAATCGTCGACGTCCAGAATGATTTCTGTCCCGGCGGAGCTCTGCCCATCGAGGCGGGAGATGCCATCGTTCCGGTCCTAAATGAATGGATCAACGCTGCAGAAAACGCTGGCATACGCATCTACGTTTCGCGCGACTGGCACCCCGAGAGCCATATGAGTTTCGATTCTGAAGGTGGCGCTTGGCCGCCACACTGCATCCAGGATTCCGACGGCGCAGCGTTTCATTCTGAACTTTCGCTTCCCGCGGGCGCGGTAATCGTGACCAAGGGCACGCGGTTCGATAGGGACCAGTATTCCGCATTTGACGAAACGGGCCTCGCCGACGAACTTGCGAGGCGCAACGTACGCCGGGTATGGATCGCAGGCTTGGCTCTTGATGTCTGCGTTCGCGCCACGGCGCTCGACGCCGCGAAGGAGGGATTAGAGGTTCATCTGATTAAGACGGCAACCCGGCCTGTCACACTTGAAGGAGGCTCAAAGGCTCTGGAGGAGCTAGAACGCGCGGGCGTCATAGTGGAGGAATAGCCGGCCTTAGCGCGACGGCTCACCGAGCTTCTCTTGCTCCAACTTTTCGATCACGCGCACTCTCGCGGCCTCAACGCCATCGCTGATATGAACCGGATATGGTTCCATTAAAGGATCAATTGAGGTTACGGCCGCGGGAAGGCTGGCGAGTTGTTGCTGCGCAAAGCTGCGCATCTGGTCGAGGTCTTGTGTCAAGCCGTTACACCGTTTGCCATTTTGCATAACAAGTTCGATCAGCGCTCGGCCCGGCAGGTCCTCATCAGCCGTTGCAATAGTGTCGTGGACAGCCTTGCCGCCTTTCTCGAGGCGGAAGACCTGCTTGCGCCCCGGATACGTCTGCTTGCCCGGTGAAAGTTTGAGCCGCCCCTCACCGCTATAAGCGCAAAGCTTGTAGGCGATATCAAGAGCCGGGGCGTCGTCCGAGACGCCCATGGCCGTTCCGACACCGAAACCTGTCACCGGCGCGCCCTGATTCACGAGGTTGGCGATAACATGCTCGTCGATTCCTCCGCTTGCGAAGATGCCGACGCTCTCAAGACCGGCCGTATCTAACAATTTTCGTGACTCTATGGCGAGTTCCGCCAAGTCCCCGGAGTCGAGTCTTATGCCCTGCACCTGGAAAGCGTCCCCAAGTTCGCGTGCAAGCCTGACAACATTCTTCACACCCTCGATTGTGTCATAGGTGTCTACGAGGAGGATTGTCTTCGGATGACTGCGAGTGAAGGTGCGGAATGCCTCATACTCCCTGTCAAAGGCTTCGATGTAACTGTGCGCCATCGTTCCTGCGACCGGGATGCTATAACGTTCACCCGCCAGCACGTTCGAGGTCGCATCAACTCCCGCAATATGGAACGCACGTGCGGCTCGGAGCGCCGCATCCAATCCATGCATTCGGCGCGCTCCGAAATCAACTACCGTGCGTCCTCGGGCCGCCTTCACCACGCGGGCTGCCTTTGATGCCAGGAGTGTCTGCAAATGGATCTGGTTCATCACCAGGGTCTCGATAAGTTGCCCCTGACCGATAGGAGCGACGACCTCAAGAATCGGTTCGTTGGCAAAGACAGGCGTGCCCTCGGGCACCGCATACACGTCGCCTTCAAATCGGAAGGCGGAAAGCCAATCAAGGAACGTGTCAGAGAACTTGCCCAAGGAATTCAAATAGGCGATCGCATCCGCAGTAAATCGCAGCGACTCCAAGCTCACGAGTACATCTGCAAGACCACAGGCTAAAAGGAAGTTGCGACCCTCCGGCAGCCGCCGTATGAAGAGTGAGAACACCGCATCGTCATTCAACCCCGCGTCGAAATATGATTGCATCATGGCGAGTTCATACAAGTCGGTGAACAGCGCTAGGTCATCGGCTGTAATCGTAAAGACGTCCTTCTGCGTCATGATAATTCTTGCTCGAACTGGCGAATCCCAAACGGGCTATGACACAAAACACTTTGGAACGACATTCCGGCGTCATCTTCGCGGTCTCGGACCGGATTGTTTGGATCTTTGGGGCATGTTGAAGAATTGCTGGACATCGGTCTTTCCTCGAATGAGGCATTTGAAATGCGGCACGAGTGCCCATACAGCAATTCGCCGTATTGCGATTGAGGCCCTCTCAAACACCCTTAGAATGGATTTGCAACCTTTGAAAGGGAACAGCGGGTCGATGCGCAGCATCTTAGTGACAGGCGCCCTCGGTCAAGTCGGCTCTGAGCTCGTGCCGGAGGAAGATCACGGCTTCATTGCGACATCCGACGGTCGCGAGATCTATTTCCATCGCAACGCGGTCGCCGGTGCCGGATTCAACGCACCTGAGGTCGGTCAGGAGGTCCGCTTTTCCGAAGGTAAGGGCGACAATGGCCCGCATGCAAGCTTCGTTCAGCTAATCGGCAAGCACCATCTCGACTGAAGATCTTATTCGGATCCGGCTGCAATGCGTGTGAAGGTCAAATGCTACATCGGTGGCCGCGGCGAACAGATGCCCCGCCGTTTCAATTTGGACGGATGGTCGGTTGAAGTCTTAGAAACCCTCGATCAGTGGCAGGGCGCTGATTTCTTCTACTTCAAGCTGATGGGAGCGGGACGAAAATCCTTACACCCTGCGCAACCGGTCCAAGCCTCGATCCACAATCACTTCAGTGGGGACCGCCATCCAACCTGCCGACGCAACTTCATGCAAAGCCGTCCGGCAGCCTCGACGGAATGGCGTCGATTCGCGACCTGAAATCCCCGCTGTCTCGACTTCGGAGATTGGTTCACATTAGACTGACAGCATCGCTGCCACGGATCATAATTCAGTCTCGTTGATTCGTGTCAGTACCCTGATTAGAACACACGGCCAGTATTTCCTCAGGCGCAGGTTATCGAATGACGGGACGCCCCTCATTCAGACATCTTCGAACTCACGAAGCCTTGGCAGCGTCATGTCCCACCTATAACCTAGAAGCGGAATTGCGAGAACACATTTGGGCGTTCTTCCAGACTCTCTTGTCGAGAAAATCCTTGGGGAAGCCAAGCGGACCATGCGCAGCCTCGTCGGGCCGGTGATAGGGTTTTTCCCTATACCATTTCTCATATATCTGTTCTTCTTGAGCATCTCCCTACTGGAAGTTTCCCTGAAGATGCTTGGCGGCGGCGTCTTAACCGAATTGCTTTCATTGACCTCGAATCCCTTCGTGGGTCTCTTCGTCGGTATCCTTGCCACCAGCATGGTGCAGAGCTCGTCACTGGTGACCTCCCTCACCGTCGGTCTCGTTGCGGCAGGTGGATTGGATGTTGCGCAGGCGGTACCCGTCATCATGGGATCAAATATGGGAACCAGCGTCACAAACGCTCTTGTGGCAGCCGGACAGATCAATAAGCCAAAGGAGTTCCGTAGAGCGTTCGCCGCCGCCGTCGTCGACGATTTCTTCGAAATCTGTTCCATTGCGATATTGCTCCCTCTGCAGGTAGCCTTCAACGTTTTGGGAGCGAGCGCTGCGTTTCTCTCGAAGCAGTTCGCCCAGATCGGAGGACTGCATACCTTTGATCCGCTGAATGCCGTCATCGACCCGGTTGTCGAGCTCATTACTGATCTGGTTTTCGAATCTGCTTTGCTGCTGCTCATCCTGGCTCTGGCCTTGCTCTTTTTGTCACTCAGCTATCTTGTAAAAACGCTGAAGCATCGTCTTACCGGAAGGATTGAGCGGTTCTTCGACAAGGTGCTCTTCAAAACGGCGGGCCGGGCCATGGTTCTTGGCTTTGTGTTGACAGCCCTGCTCCAAAGCAGCTCCATGACGACCTCACTCGCCGTACCGTTAGCGGGGGCGGGGTTTCTCACGCTGCAACAGGTCTTCCCCTACGCACTAGGAGCGAACGTCGGAACAACGCTGACAGCGATGTTCGCGGCCCTGGTCACCGGCAACGAGGCCGCGGTGACCGTTGCTCTCGCTCACTTGCTGTACAACGTCACCGGGATCGTTCTGGTGTGGCCGCTTCGCCGTATCCCCCTCGGCTTGGCCGAGCTTCTGGCGAAATATGCTCAGCGCTCGCGTCTGGTACCATTGGGCTACGTCATCCTGGTCTTCTTTGCCATCCCGATGGCTCTGATATTCTTGATGAGGTGAAGTCGATGATGAGATTCAGAGAAATCTACGAAATCTGGCGACGAGACAACTCGCTTAATCTGGCACTCAAGGAATCCTATGAGATGCTCGAGAAGACGCACAGTATGTTCCAGGAATCAGTCAACCTTCTGCGCGATGTCGCTACTACACGAATGAACCTGAACATCTACGAGGAAGACCAGGGCATCAATGCTTATCAGATCCAGGTACGCAGAAGAGTTCTGCGTTACCTCGCGATTGCAGGAATGGTGGATCTTGTTCCCGGACTTGTGTTAACCAGTATCGTCATCGATATCGAGCGTATCGGCGACTATACGAAGAATATCTCGGAGCTCGCGACTACATACCCTCGAAAGCTCGATTGCGGAAGATTCGAGCAACGCGTTGGGGATGTCGAGCAGATCGTGGAGAAGCTGTTTGGAGAAATACGGGGTATCCTAGAATCCTCCAATCGCCAGGCAGCACGCAGGCTCATTGACGAGTGTAGCGGGATCCGGACGGACGTGGATGAGATCATCGCCGAGCTAGTCAAGGGAGATGACGAGTCCATGGGGGGCGCGCAAACCGCAGTGGTCGCACTTTACGTTCGCTATCTGAAACGTGTAGGAGCTCATCTTCTCAACATACTATCGAGTGTGGTCAATCCCTTCGAAAGAATCGGCTATCGGGAACAAGATCAGACCCAATGAACAACGTATACATTAATCGCCGCACCGGCGTAGTCAGAGTAGACTATCTTGAGGCAGCAAAGAGCGTCCCCCAGCCTCCCTGGACACACATTCCCTTCCGTTATTTCACAGGCTCGCCCGAAGTGATCCGCCTCGCAGTGACGGGCGTCAGATAAGCGGTGGTTCTTCGAGACTGCCACCTTCGTTTGCACGGTAGATGACGTCCGTTAGGGATCAAGAGGAGACACCTCCTCGGCACAACACTCGCTGCCGCCTAGTGCCAGAGGCGGACATCAAGAAATCTACCAACCGTCCCTCTTCCAAAAGAGAGGCAAACCTGTTGGCGGACGCTTCACGAACGCGGGCTGTCCGTATCAATCAGCTTGATGTCATTGAGTTCGCTTCTCAGCCACCGAACCTCATGTTCGAGAAATTCAATCCTCTTCTTGAGCGCGAGAAACGCCCAGAACACAGTGGCGGCGACCACTAGAATCGCGATGCTTTGAGCTTCGTCCATGTCTATGAGCCTCGACCGTGAAAAACCAATACAGCTGCCCCACCCGCGATTATCACTGCGGGAACAGCCAATGACCAGCATGCGGAGTGAGAACCAAGAGCCAAGTTGAACCAATAAGATGATGGGCAAGTTAAAGAAAGGATGCAGGAACGATTGCCGGCGACACGGCGAAATTGAACTTTTCCACGGCCACCTTTGATGATGTCAAGGTGAGTATCATGCCTGGTTCTCCGTTTGGTGCGCCGGCCGCAGCCAGCAACAACACCTACGCAATGAACAGCATCATGTATAATCTCAGCGCCAGTCGCATCAACATATGGTAGGTGTAGGCTTCAAGAAGATGCCCGAAAACTGATAGCGTTTGACAGGGGGAAGGCTCCGGGTGGACGGGCGGGACGCTGCCGTTAAGCGTCCCTAGGGGTCGTTGGCAGACATTCGGCATAGCCATGTCTGAAGTCCGTAATACCTGCAAGAGCGGGCATCGAACTGCACAGGATGGAACGTCCATTTTTGGGCATTGGCAAACCTTCGAACATACTCACAAGTGGCACCTTAGAGTGATCCATAAGATCTGTGACATCCAGATTTGGGCGGGATACAGAGACAGTAGACATTCGAAATCGGGTCCAAGAGCATGACATTGCTGGATATCCTGGCGATCCTGCTGGGGCTGTCTGCCCTATTCGGCTACGTCAATCACCGCCTTCTTAAGCTGCCGCAGAGCATCGGCCTGGTGGTTATCGCGCTTGTGGCCTCGGCTGCAATCCTGACGATAGACATTGTGGCGCCCGGCTTGAAAATCGGCGCCACCGTCCGCGACGTACTCATCGATATCGATTTCCACGAGGCCCTGATGGAGGGCTTCCTGAGTGCGCTTCTCTTCGCCGGAGCGGTCCATATCGACCTCTCCGAGATCGCGGCGCGCAAATGGGCCATCACGCTAATGGCGACCGTCGGCGTCCTCATCTCCACCTTCCTGGTCGGCGGCGCCATCTGGTCCGTGGCCCGGTTCTTGGAGTTCGACCTGCCCTTCATATGGGCGCTGGTCTTCGGCGCGCTGATATCCCCGACCGACCCCGTGGCCGTGCTCGGCATCCTGAAGACCGTTCACGTCCCGCCCCTGCTAAGCGCCAAGATCGCCGGCGAGTCGCTTTTCAATGACGGGGTCGGCGTAGTCATCTTCACTATCATGGTGGCGCTGGCGGCGGGCGCCGGACACGGCGCGGGCGAGCTCGGGCCGCTTCAGGTGGCGGGTCTGTTCATCGCCGAAGCCTTTGGGGGCGCTGCGCTCGGCCTGGTCTGCGGGCTCGTCGCTTTCCTGCTCATGTATTCGCTGGACGAACGCAATCTGGAGATCATGATTACTCTCGCGCTCGTAACCGGGGCCTATACGGCCGCGCTGCATCTGCATGTCAGCGGACCGATCGCCATGGTCGTGTCGGGCCTTCTCATTGGAAATCAGGGCGCGCGCCTGGCGATGAGCGAAAAGACGCGCCGGCATGTGTTCGAGTTCTGGGAGTTGACCGACGAGATCCTGAACTCCGTGCTCTTCCTGCTCATCGGGCTCGAAGTCCTCGTCATCCGGCCAAGCCCCGAGCATGCCGGGCTGGCGCTCGCCGCGATCCCCATAGTGCTTGCCGCGCGCTGGATCTCCGTCTCGGTGCCGATCGGCCTCATGGCCATCCGCGAACGCTTCACGAGGGGAGCCATTCGGATACTGACCTGGGGCGGCCTGCGCGGCGGCATCTCGGTGGCGCTGGCGCTGTCCCTGCCGGCGGTCGCCTACAAGGCCCCGATCCTCACCGCAACCTACGCTGTGGTCGTCTTCTCGATCATTGTCCAGGGCCTGACGATGGAACCGCTTGTCAGGCGGATCATGCCGAATGAAACCCCGCCATCCTCGGAGGATAAGTAAGAATCCGACCAAAAGTGACCTGAACCCGGATTCTGAACCAGTCACAAGGTCAGTCTGTTCGGATTTGTCGCCGTCCACGGATGTCTGCTAAGGGTCA
>DEIT01000172.1:0-12369 GCA_002352635.1 Hyphomicrobiaceae bacterium UBA2767
TAGGCGATCAGCGCTTTACGCGTCTTCGGATCGGCAATCTTCTGCAACGGCATTTTCGTACCCGGCGTATAGTGATTGGGGCCAAGCCCGAAGAGCAAACCAATCGTTTTTTCACTCCAGACTATATCAGAATATTTCAGTGCATCCGAGTAAGGATACCCGGGGAGCGAACCGGCCTTGCGGCCAAAGACCTTGTACAGAGTGGGACCTGCCCGGTTGCCGCCATCCGAAGTCAATGTGTGGCACAGCGAGCATTTGCGTGCGAACTGCCGCTCACCAAGATCGCCCGACTTTTCAACTTCAAACCGGCGGGGGACCGGACCTGAGACTGCCTCGAAACGCTTGCGCGGGCTCACTTGCCAGACGGTCACGAAATCGTCCTTGCCGCCATAATAGAGCGTCGAGCCAATGGAGCCGAAGTCCATGGCCCAGATCGGCCCGCGCGGGTCTTCGTATTCCTCAATTGGCGCCCAATCACCAAGCCGAGCAACGCGGATGATGCCAACGACGTCACCACCTTTTTTCTGAAATCCGGATAGCGCCAGAAGGCCCGGTTTCTCCTGGATGGCTATCGCGAGGAACGGTCCCTCAATCGCCTTGAACTCATGCACCCGATCACCGGTTTTCCCATCGATGACGAGCGCCTTGCCATTCAATGCGCCGAACACCAACAGATCTTGGCCGGGAATTCGCGCCAGTGCGTTAATGCCGAAGCCGTGCCGGTAGAGGATGCGCTTAAACTCACCGGTGTCACTTGCCCAGCTGCGCACGGTACCGTCATAGCTTGCAGTGTAGATGATGTGGCCATCCAGCGAATATGCGATGCCATTGATTGGACCCCGGTGTCCGGTGAGTATGGGGCCAGGTTTGAGCGTATCGAGGTTCCACAAGCGTACCGTACGGTCCGAGCTTGCCGACGCTGCCCATTTGCCGTCCGGGGAGAGGGCAACCGTGGACACCTCCGCCTTATGGCCTTTGAATGTGTGAATTGCCTTGCCTGTTGCCAGATCCCAGACCCAAATCTCGCCACCTCCGGCCGCAAGCGCGCGTTTGTCACCGGGCAGGAAGACAACCGCCTTGACCCAGCCATCATGATCGTCAAACCGGCGCAGTTCCTTGGGGGTATCACCGCTGATATCCCACAGCATCATGGAATAGTCGAAACTTCCGGTCAGAGCGCGGGTCTTCTTGCTGTTGAGCTGGATTGCATGAACCGGTCCGCCGTGTCCGACCAGATTACGATAATGAGACGACGTGCCTGATGCGCCGTTCTGCGATGGTGTCACGGAAGCCGGCTGATTGTCGGCAGCCAACGCACCCGCGGCAATATCCGTTAGAAGGACATGAGCCAGGGCAAACAGTCCTGGAAGAAAAAGGGCGAACCAGACCCAGGACGTCCAGACCGAACCGAGCAGTCCCCGACTTACCGAACGAAGTGTTGTCATCTGTGATTCTGGTTGAGCGGTTGTGGTGCGGGCAGACGCAAGTGGATCGGCCCGCACCGTGTTCCGATTATTCTGCCGCCGCGGCGGCCCTGCCATTGCGGCTGCCTTTGCTGCGGGATTTGATGGTGTCCTTGGCCCAGACAGAGTGATGCTCCTTGGCCCAGTTCTCGTCCACCTCACCTGTGCCCATCGCATCAAACGCACCTTCCATACCGATCGTGCCGATATAGATGTGGGCAATCACAACGACTATCAGGACCAGGGCTATGATGGTGTGCCAGGTAGTCGCGAGCTGCATTTCCTGCAATGGCGTGAGATCAGTCGACAGACCAAAGCCAAAGACGTTCAGGATTGCGAATGTATCCGCAAACATGGACGTCTGGAACGGGAACAGCAGGGCGATACCGGAAAGGGCTAGGGAAAGGCCGCCGAGAATAACCAGCCAGAAGAGAATTTTCTGACCCGCATTGAATTTTTTCGAAGGCGGGTGGCTTCCCTTTACAAACATGCCGCCGCCCTTCAAGAGCCACTGGAAGTCGTATTTGTTCGGGAAGTTCTCTTTGATCCAGAGAACGAAAATCATCGCCAGCGCTGCCATGAATGCAAATGCCACATAGTTGTGCAGCCACTTGCCTGCCCCCGCGATCGTCGCAAACGCGGGTTTGCCGAGAACCGGCAGCAGGAAGTATTTGCCATATGTGATGTTGAGGCCGGTGATTGCCAGAATGATGAATGATACCGCGAGCAGCCAATGGCCCATGCGTTCAATATCACCGAAACGGGTGATCGTACGCCCGCTCATGCCATGATCAACAAGGATTTTACCGCGCGCGAGATAGAATAACGTCAACAGGATCAACATTGCCGCGAGCCCGATCACACCCCAGGTGGATATCGGACCGTTCTTCATTGCACGCCAGTTGTCGCCTTCAGACTGGACCAGCTGGCCAGCGTTCTTGTCGGGAATCGATACTGTTCCCTGAACACCCTTGCGGATCGCACGCCAGGTTTCCGAATCGGAGAGATTGCCCATGGACCCGCCCGGCACCTCGCCACCCACAGGACCCCCGGGTGCACCTTGCGTAACCGCGCCTGCCGGCGGCCTGACGCTGCTTTGTGCCTGCGCCTGCTGCGGGTCAGCAATTTCCAGCGCAAATGTCGTGCCCAGCGCAATCAGTGCGAGCACAGCGAGTTGCACGACCCACCATCTGCATCTTGAAATTGCAGTCATGTCAGAATCCTCCCGTTATTGCGCTTGCTGAGTCCCGCGTTGACGCAGGGCTTCAAGTTGTTCTTTGGTGAGTTTGGTGTCGGCTTTGCCGCCATATTCGCCCTTATCATAACTCAAGGGTCGATTGGTGTCTTTGCAACCCGCGACGGCCAATATGCCCGCAAGCGCCACGCCAACAAAAATCACTCGCATCGGTTTCTCCCCAGTTCCGAGACAATCTCAATCAGATAGCTGATCGATTGTCATCCTGCACCATCATCACAGGCCTTAAGGTTACCGATTAAACCCATATGGAATAACAAGCAAAACCCAATTCGAGTATGTGTTCTTGGCAATATACAAAAAATTGGGGGGCGGCCCTCGAAAGAGCCGCCCCACCCGATTGTGTGTTTACGAGCCTTGGCCCGGGTACGCACGTCCCCAGCCCCATGCACCGGAGCCGAAGCCGCGCGCAACAACGCGCTCACGATAGATGTCGGAGACGACATCCCCGTCACCGGCAAGCAGGGCTTTGGTCGAGCACATCTCGGCACAAAGTGGCAACTTGCCTTCTGCAAGACGGTTACGGCCGTACTTTTTGAACTCGTCATGGGATTTGTCGGTCTCGGGACCACCGGCACAGAAGGTACATTTGTCCATCTTGCCGCGGGAACCGAAGTTTCCGACCTGCGGATATTGCGGCGCGCCGAAGGGACACGCATAGAAGCAATAACCACACCCAATGCACAGGTCCTTGGAATGCAGCACCACGCCCTCATCGGACTGGTAGAAGCAATCCACCGGGCACACCGCCATGCAGGGCGCATCCGAACAATGCATGCAAGCGACTGAGATCGATCTCTCACCCGGCTTGCCGTCATTGATCGTCACAACCCGGCGGCGATTGATGCCCCACGGAACCTCGTGCTCGTTCTTGCACGCCGTGACACACGCGTTGCACTCGATGCAGCGTTCTGCATCACAGAGGAACTTCATCCTAGCCATCGCGTGTACTCCTTATGCCTTGGTGACCTTGCAGAGAGACACTTTGGACTCCTGCATATTGGTCACGGAGTCATACCCGTAAGTAAAGGCCACGTTGGCAGCCTCACCGAGCACATAGGGATCGGTGCCTTCCGGATATTTGCTCCTAAGGTCTTTGCCTTGGAAATGACCAGCGAAATGGAATGGCATGAACACAGTGCCCTTGCCGACCCGTTCGGTAACCATAGCCATAACCTTGAGCTTCGCCTTTTCGGCACCCTCGACCCAGACCATCTGACCATCCTTGATACCCAGATTGTTTGCGTCTGTCGGATTGATTTCAACAAACATGTCTTGCTGAAGTTCCGCCAGCCACGGATTGGACCGAGATTCCTCACCGCCGCCCTCATATTCAACGAGGCGCCCCGACGTCATCACGAGCGGATAATCTTTCGAAAAATCCTGCTCCTGAATGGAGGCATAGCGGGTTGGAAGGCGATACATCTGCCGATCGGAGTATGTCGCATACTTCGGCAGCAGATCACGCCGTGGCGTATATAACGGCTCGCGATGGAGCGGAACTGGATCCGGGAAGTTCCAGACCACGGTCCGTGCCTTCGCATTACCGAAAGGCGCACAACCATGCTTGATCGCGACGCGCTGAATACCACCCGAGAGGTCGGTTTTCCAGTTGGTCTTGTCGCCAGCGACCTTTTCGATGGCTGCTTTCTCATCCGCCGTGAGATCACCATCCCAGCCAAGCTTCTTCAGCATGGCCATGGTGAACTCGGGATGCCCATCCTTGATTTCGTTTCCGACAGGATAGGACACGCCCTCGTTGCCGCCTTCGGCGAGCAGGTTTGCACCGCCCCACTTGTCCGGTGCTTTCACACCGAAACGAGCACGGAAGTTCAAACCGCCTTCAGCGACAGGCTTTGACGGATCATACAGGTTTGGTGTGCCCGGGTGCGCCATTTCAGCGGTACCCCAGCACGGCCATGGCAGACCATAATACTCACCATCGGCCGGACCGCCGTTCGCAAGGAGCGTGGTCTTGTCGAAGGTGTGCTGGTTGGCCATGTGCTTCTTCAGCCGGTCTGGTGACTGGCCTGTGTACCCGATCGTCCACATGCCCTTGTTGAATTCAAGGGTTGTGTCTTCGACACTCGGTTCGTCCTTCTCAACTTTGATGTTCTTGAACATCTCCTTGTCGAAGCCGAACTTCTTGGCGAATTTGTACATGATCGTATGATCGGGCAGGCATTCGAAGAGTGGCTCAACCACCTTCTCACGCCATTGCAGCGAGCGGTTGGACGCGGTCACGGACCCGTAGGTCTCGAACTGTGTCGCCGCCGGCAGCAGATACACGCCGTCAGTGCGGTCGTGCATCACCGCGCTGTAGGTCGGGTAAGGATCGATTACGACGAGGAGATCAAGTTTCTCGAACGCCTTCTTCATCTCGATACCGCGCGTCTGCGAGTTGTTGGCGTGGCCCCAGAACACCATGGCCCGGAGATTGTCCGGCTGGTCCATCTTGTCCTTGGCTTCCAACACACCGTCTACCCAGCGCGAAACCGGGATACCCTTCGATTGCATCAGCTTCTCTGACGCAAAACGGCCCTTGAGGTAGTCATAGTCGACATCCCAAACGCGCGCCCAATGCATCCACGAGCCTTTCTTGAGGCCGTAATAGCCCGGCAACGAATGCGACAGCACGCAGAAGTCTGTTGCGCCCTGCACATTGTCGTGGCCGCGGAAGATATTGGCGCCGCCACCCGTCCGGCCGATATTGCCGAGTGCCAGCTGCAGAATGCAGTAGGCACGTGTATTGTTGTTGCCGGTCGTGTGCTGCGTACCACCCATGCACCAGATCAGTGTCCCTGGCTTATTGGTGGCAAGTGTGCGTGCAACACGGCGAAGCTGTGAACCAGGCGTTCCGGTGACCCTTTCGGTTTCTTCCGGATTCCATTTCTTCACTTCTTCGCGGATGTGATCCATGCCCCACACACGCTGACGGATATACTCCTTGTCCTCCCAGCCATTCTCGAAGATGTGCCAGAGAATGCCCCAGATGAGGGCGACATCCGTGCCCGGGCGCATACGGACATATTCCGTTGCATGGGCCGCAGTACGCGTGAAGCGCGGATCGCAAACGATCAGCGCAGCGTTGTTCTGCTCCTTCGCCTTCATCAGATGCTGAACGGCGACAGGATGAGCCTCGGTCGGGTTAGACCCGATCAAGATCATCGACTTCGAGTTGTGGATGTCGTTATAGGAGTTTGTCATGGCGCCATAGCCCCAGGTGTTTGCAACACCGGCGACTGTGGTCGAGTGACAAATCCGCGCCTGATGGTCTCCGTTGTTGGAGCCCCAGAAGGCATAGAACTTACGGAAAAGGTAAGCCTGTTCGTTCGAGTGTTTCGCCGAACCGAGCCAATAGACCGAGTCAGGACCGGACTCCTTACGGATGGCGAGCATCTTGTCGCCGATCTCGTTAACAGCCTCGTCCCAGCTGATCCTCTTCCATTTCCCGCCTTCGAGCTTGGTTGGATACTTCAGACGCCGCTCGCCATGAGCGTGTTCACGCACTGAAGCACCCTTGGCACAATGGGCGCCAAGGTTGAACGGGCTGTCAAAGCCAGGCTCTTGCCCGACCCAAACACCGTTCTGCACCTCCGCCAGGACCGTGCAACCAACCGAACAATGTGTGCAGACCGATTTCTTGATCTCGATCTCACCACTGCCAGCCGACGCCGCCTCAGCTTTGGTGACCATACCACTGCGCAAGCCTGTTACAGCTGCGAGACCGCCGATAGCCAGTCCCGAATTGCGCAGGAAGGTGCGCCGATCAACGGCACCACCAGTCAGCTCGCTTATGGCAGACGATAACCGGGGGCCATTCGCAACCCCGTTTACCTTCTTCCTTAGCATCGCTTCCTCCTTCTAAAAGATTGAACCCCGAAACGCTCGGAGCCAAAGCCCTGCGAGAACAGGGCCAATCCGACTACCATCCAGGCCCTAGAAACGGGCCAGATCGTAGTAGGTTTTGATGTGGTCGGTCTGCTTGTACAGACGACCAGACTCATCGGCAGTTGTGCTTGCTTCTGCCACACTCTTTCCGCTCACGAGCGCGACACCGCCAGAAACGGCGCCCACGCCTGCAAGCTTCAAGAAGCTGCGGCGGTCAGCATTCGCACGATCACATTTAGCAGTCATGCTCTGCCTCCTTTGAATTGACGGGCGGCCAATCGCTACACCCGCCTTCTCCAGCCTCGCTCAGGACATCGCAAACGCCGTCGTTTCAATTTCAATGAAACTCCGACCGATGCTCCCCAACGCTGCGTAGAGAACTGATGACTTCGCGCCCTCAAGGTCCGCGAAGAAATGACCTGCCCAACTGGAAATGTGGGCTTCGAAAAACTGTTTCTGCTCAGCAAGTGACGCGGGCACGCCGAACTCGCCTGTAATCAATCCCGCCATCATGTCCATAACCGCGGCGATGTGATCTTCCGGCTCTTTGTGGTCGGCGTCGCGCGCGATGCCGAGCTGCGCCATATCGTTCCGCAATTTGGCCAGGGGTTTTTCGTGGAGAAAGCCGGTGAGGTAGTAGGAGCCATATGGCAGCAGTTCACCGCGGGCGACACCGATAAAGAGGTCATGATATTCCTGGTCGGCACGAGCAACGTCAGTTTTTGCCGCAAGCTTCCCAAACGACTCCATCGACTTTCCGAGATCGGTTTCGTCGCCCTTCATTTCGGAAATGTTTTTCAATAATGCCTGATCAGGCGGCGCCGCAAGCAGGCGCGCCAAGAAACGATACATCTGCGCGCGCAGCGCATCTTCCTGGGCGAGAGTGTGAGCCACCTCCCGCGCTGCCTCGTCTACAGGCATCGGTTTTTAGTTCCTCCCTGACGGCGAAGCTCACCAGAAGTGAGCCGGGCAAGAGCCGCACTTTATAATTGGTCTCAAGTGTGCCGATGCCCACGCCGGAACGCAACGCATTCACTATAACTTAGCAGAAAAACAATTGTGCGGGATAGGGGCTAATAGGGCCGGCACACCCCTAGTTGGGCACCCATGATCCAACACCGGTTGAACTCACTATTTCCAATATATTATCAAGTACTTGGATGGCTTAGTCAGAACACTGAAAGGCAGTCCCAAAGGGACTACACTGAGTATGTTTCATACATTAAATTTTCGACACGCATATGGGCTTGATCGGACCTCAACCGCTGTTAAGCTGAGGCAGGCGCTCAATGTGTTTCGATTTCTCCTCGAAAATGGCGGCGAGTATCCGGGAACGACGACCGTGGCCCGCGTTAAATGGGTGTCCTAAAGGGTTGTGCGTTATGACATTTTCTGGTCCCGTCGAAACGGACAAGACGCAGATGATCGATCCGTTCGGACGGCATGTGAGTTACTTGCGTGTCTCCGTTACCGATCGTTGTGATTTCCGCTGCGTCTATTGCATGGCAGAAAATATGACATTTCTGCCGAAAAAAGACCTTTTGACCCTGGAAGAACTAGACCGGTTGTGCACGGCATTCATCGCTAAAGGCGTGCGCAAGCTTCGGATAACCGGTGGCGAACCGCTCGTACGCAAGAACATCATGTGGCTGTTCGAGGCCCTGTCACGCCACCTACAATCCGGCACCCTCGATGAACTCACTTTGACGACCAACGCAAGCCAGTTGCCCCGTTTTGCGAAGCAGCTGGCCGATTGCGGCGTAAGACGCGTCAACGTTTCAATGGATTCTCTGGACCCTGTAAAATTCAAGGAAATCACACGCTGGGGCGATTTCAGCCAGGTGATCGCAGGCATAGATGCGGCCCAGAACGCCGGACTTCATGTGAAAATCAACGCAGTCGCGCTCAAGGGCGTCAACGATGATGAGTTCGACGAAATGATCCGTTGGACGCATGGTCGGGGTATCGACCTGACGTTCATCGAAGCAATGCCCATGGGTGACATTGATGGTGACCGCTCAGACCAGTATTTACCACTTTCGGTCGTGCGCGCGCGGCTGATGGACAAGTGGACGCTTGAGGATATCCCCTTCAAAACCGGGGGCCCTGCCCGTTACGTGGAAGTTTCTGAAACGGGCGGGAAGATTGGCTTTATCACGCCAATGACCCACAATTTCTGTGAATCATGCAACCGCGTGCGGATCACATGTACCGGTACGCTGTATATGTGCCTGGGCCAAGACGATGCGGCGGATTTGCGGGCGCCATTGCGTTCGGACAAAAGCGACACCTTGTTGTCTGCAGCAATTGATGAAGCAATTGCCCGCAAGCCGAAGGGACATGACTTCGTCATCGATCGCCGAACAAAACGTCCCGCTGTATCACGGCATATGTCTGTTACCGGGGGCTGACAAATCATCCGTGGCACGGCATTGCATTCGGTGCTTACGTCAAAACCGGCTTCCATTCTCCACTATATCTTCAACGGCTTTTCAGTTGTTCTAGATTCCGGGCAATGAATACCGGCATAAACACTGCATTAAGCATAGATATTACGCTGATGTTTACTTGCGTACTCTATTCTCCTGCCTCAAATCAAAGGCAGTGGGGGCCGGGCAGAAATGTCCAAAATCTTTTCGATCAAGCGCGATCTCCTGGCATTACTCGGTTTTGTCATGATGGGCGTCGGCATGCTCTGCGTGGGCACGCTCGCGATGAACTCGGTCAAGGACACCCATTTGATGCACGATGGGGAATCCGAGGCCCGTCGCTGGACAAACGAGCTGGCCCGCTCAATCGATACTGTCACAGTAGGCGCCGAGAAGGCGTTTCTCGATGACAAGTTCTTCGTCGAGCAAGCGTCATCTTTTTCGCGGGTCTTTGCTTTTGACGTCTTCAACAAGCATGGAAAGCTTTTCTATTCCACGGGACCATCCGATTGGAATCTGACAATTACGTCACATGAACTCTTAGGATCCCCGGTCACGCGGTATCACACCTCACTGGGCCAAACGACGACGAAACTTCATGCAAACGACGAATCAGGCAGGGCGCTGCAGTACGCGTCTGTCATTATTCCCTTCAAGGATGCGAAGGGATATCTCGGATCCATTGTCGCTTTCGTCGAGCAGACTGATCACGCTCTCAGCCTTTCCACATCATTCAACATAATCGCTGGCACGACCGGCACCATGCTGCTGATCGCATTTGGAATTTTCTCGTATATCGTGCTGCGAAAAACGCGCGAGCGGCTAAAGGCCGAGGAACGCATACATTACCTGTCTGGCCATGATGATCTGACCAGCCTGCCCAATCGCAAATCGTTTGATGAACAACTGGGTCACGCGCTTGCAGCCCGCACACAGGACACACAGCATCTCGCGGCAATCGTCATTGACGTCGACCGGTTTAAGGAAATCAACGATGCGATGGGGCTCAATGCCGGCGATTCAGTTCTGCGCCATATCGCGGAACTGCTCAAATCGAATACGCGTGACGGTGACTTTGCAGCGCGCATTGGCAGCGATCAATTTGCCCTCACCCTGTCGTCGTTGAAACGCCCGGAGCAGGCTGCTGTGTATGTTGCCACCCTGAGTGAAGCACTATCAGCTCCCTTCTGGATCAACGGCGAGCAACTTGTTTGTACAGTTTCAATCGGCGGCGCCATCGTGCCGGGCGATGCAAACGATGCCACAGTGCTAATGCGCCACGCCAATCTGGCTCTCGGGCGTGCAAAGGCGGACGGCGGCAATACCTTCAAGTTTTTCGAACAGGGCATGGATACGGCATTTATCAGGCGCCGTGACTGCGAGAGCGACCTTCGCCGCGCCATTGATTCCGACCAGTTCGAGCTTCATTACCAACCCCAGGTGGATATCAAGACCGAAATGATAAGCGGATACGAGGCGCTCATTCGATGGAACCATCCACGTGATGGCCTCGTCTCGCCGGGTTTTTTCATCCCCTTGGCGGAAGAAACCGAGATGATAATTCCCATCGGAAAATGGGTTCTGCGGCAAGCGTGCAAGGATGCCGTTTCATGGCCGGTACCTCTCAAGATATCCGTCAACCTCTCGCCTCTGCAATTCAAGCCCGGCAATATTGTTGAACTCGTAAAGGGTATTCTTGACGAGACTGGCCTTGAGCCGATGCGCCTCGAGTTGGAGATTACCGAGAGCCTGCTGATCAGTTCGACAGGACAGGTTGTGGAAGACCTTGAAGGCCTACGAGATCTTGGCGTCTCTATTGCCATGGATGACTTCGGCACCGGCTATTCGAGCCTGAGCTACATATCGAGTTTTCCATTCAACAAGATCAAGATCGATAAGTCCTTTGTCCGGTCGATGACACGGGACAGCGCCATTCTCGGCATCGTCAAATGCATCATTGCCATGGGCCGATCTCTCGGCGTGGCCATTACTGCAGAGGGTGTCGAAACGCCTGAAGAGTGTGAAATACTGAAATCGCTCGGATGTAACCAGATTCAGGGCTTTCTCTATGGCCGCCCGATGAGCATTTCAAAATGCCTTGAGCAAATGGCACCGCGGACCCCGATCAATCCACAGATTACTTCTGCCGCCACCAAATCAGGTATCGTTGCCTGACCGCTGGACACATCTTCCCACATCCTTTTTTTAAGATCGTTTCCACCGGCAATCCACGAAAAGCCGGAGATCAACTCTCTATGACGATTTCCGGCACAGCGCGGGTCGATTGTTCCTGCTCGATGCCAGCCCAGGCTTTCTCTGCGATTTCGCGGTAGGTTTTCGCGTGTGGGGAGTCAGGATCGGAAATGACAATAGGCTGGCCGCTGTCGGACTTCTCGCGGATATCCATATGCAGCGGAATCTCACCCAGGAAGGGCACACCCAGTTTTTCCGCCTCATTGCGCGCACCACCGTGACCGAATATGTCGGAGCGCTCCCCGCAACTCGGGCACAGGAAGTAGCTCATATTTTCGACAATCCCGAGTACGGGAACATCCACGCGGCGGAACATATTCAGCCCCTTTCTAGCGTCGATAAGCGCCAGATCCTGTGGCGTTGAAACGATAATGGCACCGGCAAGTGGCACCTGTTGTGCCATCGTAAGCTGGGCATCCCCCGTACCGGGAGGCATATCCACCACCAGAAGATCGAGCTCGCCCCAGGCCACTTCTTTCAACATTTGCGTCAATGCCGACATGACCATCGGGCCCCGCCAGATCATCGGCGTGTCCTCTTCCACCAGGAACCCCATGGACATAACTTTCAGCCCATATCCTTCCATCGGCTTGAGGATATTTCCGTGAACAGGCTGCGGCCGACCAGTAATGCCGAGAAGACGCGGCATGGAGGGTCCGTAAATATCCGCATCCAGCACGCCCACATTCAGGCCGTTCGCCTGAAATGCCAGTGCAAGATTGACGGATGTCGTCGATTTTCCGACGCCGCCCTTGCCAGAAGCAACGGCAATGATGCGTTTCACGCCAGGTACTCCGGAGATTTTCGGCGCAGCCCCTGCACCAGGTGCCCCGATGCCACCACCCATAGGCGGGGGCGGCGCACCAGGGCCACCCATGGAAGCTGCAGCTGGTGACGGCGGCGGTCCGGAGGGAGGCAAACTCGAGGCCGAGCCCGGTTCCCGGTCCGCAGTAAGCGACACAGTTGCGGAGCCAACTCCAGGCAGTTCGCTCACCACCTTCTCCGCCGCCTCGCGCAGCGGTTCAAGCTCCTGGGCACGAGCCGGATCAACTGAAATTGCGAAATAGACCTTGTCCTT
>DEIT01000172.1:12539-19825 GCA_002352635.1 Hyphomicrobiaceae bacterium UBA2767
CCGCCGCGCAACACATAGACTTGGAGTCTATGGTATTCCGTCACGGACGGCTTGCGTGGGCGCGGACACAAGTTCTAGTTTCACGGCACAAGCAAGCATGCACCCGCTTGCGCGAGCTTGGAGCGAATTTTCGTGAAAGAAAATTGCATCTATCCCGACCCGGACGACCCGCGCCTGTCTGTTCCCGTGCATGGTCGCGATCAGGATGGCGAGGAGATGGAAACCCATGTCGTAACCGAGCGACCCTTGACGCTGTTCCTCAACGGGCAAGAGATCGTCACCATGATGACGATAGGCGATTACCCGGACCTGCTCGCGGCCGGATATCTATTCAACCAGAACATGCTGCGCGCTGATGATGAGATCACAGCAATAGACTATGACGATGATCTCGATGTGGTGGTCGTGCGCACGAAACGCGAGACAGATTTCGAGGAAAAACTCAAAAAGAAGACCCAAACCTCCGGCTGCGCTCAGGGCACCATATTCGGCGACCTCATGGAGGAATTCGAGGACGTGAAGCTGAACCAGGAGGCGCGCGTTCACACCTCTTGGCTTTACGAATTACAGAAGAAGATCAATACCGCACCATCTCTATACCTCAAGGCAGGTGCCATTCATGGCTGCGTTCTCTGCAAGGAAGACAATCCGTTGATCTATATTGAAGATGTCGGACGCCACAACGCCGTCGACAAGATTGCCGGTCACATGCTCCTGAATGACGTGTCATCTGACGACAAGATCTTTTACACCACTGGCCGGCTCACATCGGAAATGGTCATCAAGACCGTGAAAATGGGTATTCCCATTTTGTGCTCGCGTTCGGGTTTCACCGCCTGGGGTGTCGATCTCGCCCGTCAGTCGGGACTGACCCTTATCGGCCGGATGCGCGGCAGGCGTTTTGTAGTCCTCTCAGGCGCAGAGCGCGTCGTCTTCGACGCCGATCCCGCGAGAGTGGGTGATGAACCAGCCAGGCATGCTCGCAAAGCGAGTCAGCCTGAAGAGGCGGTTTGAGCAACCGGATGGATAGAGATTCTTCGCATAATTCAGATCCCGTTGTCGGTGTATTGCTTGCCGGCGGTCAGGCCCGTCGCATGGGTGGCGGCGACAAGTGTCTCCTCGAGTTGGCCGGAAAGCCACTGCTCGCCCATGTCATGGATCGGCTGGAACCACAAACGGACAAGCTGGTGCTGAACGCAAATGGCGACCCTGCACGGTTTGCAAAATTTGGCATGCCTGTAATTGCCGACCCGGTCGAGGGGTTTGCCGGGCCGCTTGCAGGCGTGCTGGCCGGGTTCACCTGGGTTCGTGAGAATGCCCCTGAAACCCGCTGGATTGTGACTGCCGCCACGGATACGCCTTTCTTCCCCGCAGATCTCGTTGCCCGCCTGCAAGAAGCGACCGGCGGTCAGTATCCCGCTATCGCACTCGCCATGTCCGGCGGACGAATGCACCCCGTGTTCGGGCTGTGGCCGACAGTACTTATCGACGACCTAGGCGAAGCCTTGACCAGCGGCACCCGCAAAGTGCTCGACTGGACCGACAGGCACACAACGGTGACCGCGGAATTCCCCGACATCCAGATTGGCGACACAGCACTCGACCCGTTCTTCAATGCGAACATGCCGGAAGATCTCGCTCATGCCGGGTCCCTGCTCGCAGAGAGCGTTCGGCCATGACCCAACGCATCTTCGGTGTCATCGGCTGGAAGAATTCCGGCAAGACCACGCTCATGGCGCAACTGGTTGAGGAGTTCACTCGACGCGGAATTACTGTTTCCGCACTCAAACATGCGCATCACAGCTTCGACATTGATCATCCGGGGCGCGATTCCTATCGGTTCCGTGAGGCGGGCGCGCGGCAAGTTGCGCTGGTTTCGCCAAAACGTTGGGCCATCATGCACGAGTTGCGCGATGAGGAAAAACCGCCGCTTGAGGAAGTGCTCGCCCACCTAGGCCCGTGTGACATCCTTCTGGTGGAAGGCTTCAAGGGTGGCGCCTTTCCCAAAATCGAGGCACGTTCGGAACGTTCCTTGACGCAGGCACCCCTATCGGACGACGATCCGCATATCGTGGCCATCGCGTATGATGGCGAAACCCAGACCAACGGACTGCCCGGCTTTGATATCAACGACATTGCCGGAATTGCAGATTTTATCGCGGGCCATGTCGGTCTGAGGTCCGGAGCCACGGAAGAGAATGACGCGCAAGCTTCGTGACGACTGTTTCCTTCATGACTCCGAGCGCCTGACCCACGCCGAAGCCATATCGATCCTGCGTGAGCGAATGAGCCCGGTGGTTGAGATCGAGCAGGTCGCCATTGACGAAACGCCGGGACGTATTCTCGCCGAGGACGTCATTGCGCCGCGCAATATCCCTGCGCATACCAATTCCGCTGTCGACGGTTATGCATTTGCATTCAAGAGTTACAGCTCCAAGAACGGTGGCTCGCTGAAAGTAAGCGCACGCGCTGCCGCCGGCCATGCAGCGATAAATCCAATTGAAACGGGCTCCGCTGCGCGCATCTTTACCGGTGCCGCCATGCCGGACGACACCGACAGTGTTGTCATGCAGGAAGATACCGATACAGAAGCCCGCGATGGCGAAATCTGGGTCACCATACCCGGCGGATTGAAGCAGGGCGCCAATTGCCGCCTTGCGGGCGAAGACGTGAAAGAAGGCGAAGTGATGCTGAGTGCGGGGTGCCGTCTGCGCCCTCAGGATTCTGCCTCTGCCGCGGCGGCCGGCGAGGCCACGCTTGCCTGCTACAAGCGCCCGCGCATCGCTGTGTTTTCGACCGGGGACGAAGTCATCCGCCCCGGTAAAAAACTGGAATCGGGTCAGGTTTACGATGCCAACGCCCCCATGCTGCGCGGACTGATCGAAGCGGCTGGGGCGGAATGTATCGACCTCGGTATATTGCCGGACAAGGTGGACGCGGTGGAGGCAAGCCTCAAAGAGGCCGCCAACAAGTACAATGTCGTCATTACGTCAGGCGGCGCGAGCCGGGGCGAGGAGGATCATGTTGTAAATGCCATCGACCGGCTCGGCACGTTGCATATGTGGCAGATTGCGATCAAACCCGGCCGCCCCATGGCATTCGGGCAGATTGACGACTGCGTGCATATGGGCTTGCCGGGTAACCCCGTCGCCGTGTTCGTCTGCTTTCTGCTTTACGTAAGACCGGTTCTTGTTCGTCTTGGCGGCGGAAACTGGCCGGAACCGGCGAGATATCCACTGAAGGCTGCATTTTCCGTCCCAAAAAAGAAAACAGGGCGGCGAGAATTCTGGCGCGGTTTCCTCGAGGCAGGCGCTGATGGCGTACTTGCCGCTGGCAAATTCGAACGGGACGGCTCAGGCCTGATCACGGGTTTGCGCGAAGCTGACGGCCTTATCGAAGTCGGAGAAGACGTGACTGAAGTTCTCCAGGGCGATGAGATCGCATTTATTCCATTTACCGAGTTTGGCATCAGCCGGACCTAACGGCGCGAAAATCAATGCGGGAATACAGCATAGGAGTGCCCTTTGGACTTGAACCGGTCATTCCGACTGATCTTATCGAGCGGATATCACGCGCAGGTCAGGAAAAACGGTTCGTAAAAAACGACACGATCTACCGACAGGGCGAGAGTGCGGACCACATCTATCTACTGCATTCGGGCCGTGTGAAGACTGTGCTCGTCACGCCAAATGGCCAGGAGGCACTGCTCCGCATTCATTTGCCGCGAAACATTCTTGGACTGACCGCACTCGCAACAAATCCGGTGCGGGATGGGAACGCAGTCGCGCTTGAGGCAATTGAAACATCAGAGATTGCGCGCGGCGATCTGTATGCCTTGATGCGCACAGAACACGACCTCGCCGAGCACCTGATCAGGTTGCTCGTCAGCCGTATGACCGATTTTCACTACAGAGTCGGAGAAATGCTTACCCAGCCGGTGGAGCAGCGACTGGCGCGCGCGCTGGTTGCCCTCTCCCAGCCCGACCCTGCCTCCTCGAATGGGAGCGTGCGCAATGACATCACTCTCACTCATGAAGAACTTGCCAACCTGCTCAACACGCGCCGCCCTACCATCTCCGCGGCAATCAACCGACTTTCCGAATCAGGCCTAGTCAGAAGATCAGGACGCAGGCTGTCGGTGTCCAATCTGGAAGGGCTTGTGAAGCTCTATCAAGACCCCGGCGGTTGGAATCCCGCCTAACGTCATCTGGATGACAGACGCTCGGCCTGGACCGCCACACAGTCATGCGCCTTCTGTGCATAGCAGAAATTGGCGATCGAGAGAGGATTCGGGAGAGCTGAAATGGAGCAGGGGACTCAGACTTGGACAGAAAATTTACAACAAAATCCAAACCTGCGCCCGCTGACACCACGGGTGGGTGTGGAGGTGATTGGCATCGATCTCGCGAGTGTGACGAACAGCGAACTAGATTTTATTATTGACGCATTCAACAAGCACGCCGCCCTCCTCTTTCGCGACCAGAAGCTGAGCAACGAAGACCTGATCCGCTTCAGCCGCGATCTTGGCGATCTCGATGAAGCCCCGGTTAATGAGGCGGGCAAGACTGCTGTGCCCGGCCTGCCCGAGCTCTATGTGGTGTCGAACATCAGGGACACAGACGGCAAACCTATTGGCAGCCTTGGGGCAGGCGAGGCGACATGGCATTCCGATATGTCCTATCTCGAAAACCCGCCCGACGCGTCCTTGCTCTACGCCATCGAAGTACCGCCATCGGGGGGGAACACATGGATTTCAGGAATGTTTGCCGCGCTTGAGGACATGCCTCATGAGTTGCGCAAGAAAGTAGAAGGCCGTCGGATCAAACACGACGGCACCTACAATTCAGGCGGCTATGTGCGCCAGGGCTTGCAGGCCAATGACGATCCCCGCACCTGTGATGGGACGCTGCACCCGGCCATCTGTGCGCATCCTTCCTCGGGTAAACCAGTCCTCTATCTCGGTCGGAGGCGTAATGCCTATGTCGATGGTCTGAGCCTTGAACAGTCGGAGGCATTGCTCGATGAATTGTGGGCGCACGCCACAAGAGATGACTATTGCTATGCCCATGAGTGGTGTGTCGGCGATCTTTTGATGTGGGACAATCGTTCCACCCTGCACCGACGGGACCCGTTCGACGCAGACACACGACGGCTGATGCATCGCACGCAGGTGAAGGGTAAATCGTCGCCGCAATCCGCATAATCCATCGACAAGAATTCAAAGAATGCCTCGGCTTCTGCCCAAATTCACACACATTGCAAGGCTTCTTTAACCCTCTCCGGTTACCAATGCTTAGAACCGGTTCGTTTGTATTGAGTAAGAGGACCGGTCTTAAGGGGGCAAACCGGAGAAGCATTTAGATGCGATTCAACAGTCGGGACCTGCAGGGTCAAGTTCGAGCTAACGCTCATTTCCAAAGCAAACAGAACACATACTTTCAGCGTTACATCGAATGGCTCGAGAAGAACCAACCGGCTACTCCGGCCGCACGGTCCATTTCGATCATAGCGCGCTCGCCAGTCTCGCCGATCATGCTGGCAATGCAGTCTGCCGCCACAGATCTTCAAAATCAGCATGTCTCTGTCCGGGTCGTATTTTCTGACGTCGATCCGGAAAAAGCGCTCCGTTCCGCGTGGCACGCAATCTCAATGCTCGCCCCCAACCAACAGCATGTCGATCTGGTGCGCTGGGCCAACTCTCCGGCTATTCTTGAAGCACATGAGCAGGTGATTATGGGCGAGCATATGTGCTGGCTCGGCGACGCGATGCGCCGGGAACCTGGGCGGCGTGATGCTTTCGACATCTTTGAGGCCAATGCACCCAAGACCTGCCTACTAGGTCTGAAATCCTACGCACGTATGTGGCAGCACGCCCGGCCTGTTCCAAAATGGTTGCTGCAGGATACAAACGATCATCAGCAGGGCGCTTCTTATGCCGGGCCCGACCCGCGCGCGTTGGCCACGCTGTCCTTTTTCCGCCAGCTCGAAAAACCAGACACCCTCTGCCATTGAGGCTTGGCCATCTTTTAGAAAACGCTGTCGTAGGTGCTGCTTATTGCGCGGCGACTGTGTGCACTCGCGGCTTTAAACATCTCTAAACTTCAGCCCCCTAATCTGTCCCGGAGCAGTCAATGACGAGATGGCACCCATAGGGGTTACGATGTCGCGTTCACGAGTTTTTTCCACCGTTGTCGTTTTGATGTGCGCTATCGGGCCAACCTCCGGGACAGCTGGCGAAAAACCTGGCTTGAAGGCACCCGCGAACGGTGACCCAAAGACGCATCCGACCTGCCATAAAACAGTCAGCGTCAAAGGTCGTCCACACCGGATAAATGCGGTTGCAAACCTGAATGCGGTTCGCATGTGGGCACAAAAGGCCATGAAGCACGGTCAGGAATACACCATGTGGCACAATGCCCAGGGCGCCAGTGTCAATTGCCAGAAGCTTCCGCGATCCGACTATATTTTGTGCCTTGCGTCTGCCAGACCTTGTCGCGGCGGCGAGAATCAAACGACCGCATCCGCCAAGGCAGAATGAGACGCTCCAGCCCTACCCGGCCTTGGATACCTAGCAGAACGTCCCCACAGGCCTATTCCAAGATAATCACTTTCCAAAACCCGCGATCGTGCTGCTGCCATTTGCCAGTTCGCGCATTCCACCTGCGATGAAGCGGCCTTTTTGCACGAATGTGCAGCCTGATGCCGTTTTGTCCCAGGTCCACGCTTATCGGGTTGTTGTTGGCATTCGCTTTTTGTGACCAGAGAACTGGATACATCCTCTTCCTATCCCTATTCGGACTGAACCAGATCATCACTGCACTTGGGGGCCGTTTGAAGTCGTGAAGAAACCTGACAATGTGGCTTGTGCTGTTGTTTACAGGCACCCATTGGGAGGCCCACCGGCGGACCGAGGCATCCTTAGAACGTCGCAACTGGAATCTATGTGGATCGGCTTGCCGCCTGCCACCTCCAAGATAGCGCGGATGAACGCAGCCATATTGGTCAGCTTTCGGATGTTTTGGGACAAACTCGCCGGGACGATTAAATATGTCGCGGCAAATCTGGAACTCGCCATAGCCCTGCCCCTGCGCAATCCTGGTGTTCGCATTCCAGCTCTCATTCGCGTGTTTCGGTTCCGCAAGGCCTGCACCAATACCGGCAGCAAGCAGGGGTAACATTGTCAATACCGTCCAAATACCAGCATATGTTTTTGTGCCATTCGAGGCGGGCCCGATCAAATTCTTGAGTTTCATGCGTCATCGTCCTCCCAGAGCTACGAGCCTAGC
>DEIT01000213.1:0-1015 GCA_002352635.1 Hyphomicrobiaceae bacterium UBA2767
GATGACGACCGTCCCTTTGTGAGCGCCTTCAACGCGCAAGGCGGCCAGGGTGCGCGTTTCAACAAGGACGGCGTCGCGACCACCGTCTTCCCGGCGAATGTCTCGAGCACCTCGGTTGAACTCTTCGAGGTTGAAGCCCCCATGCTGTGTGAGAGCAAGTCGCTGATCACGGATTCAGGTGGGCCGGGGCGCCAACGGGGCGGAATCGCACAGAGGGTCGTTTTGCGCAACTTGGGGCGCAAACCGGTCGTTGCCTCCCTATCGGGCGGCAGGTTTCATATTCCCGCTCCGGGCTTTGATGGGGGCGGGGCTGGCGGGCTCGGCAGTATCCGGCTGGGCGACGGCACGCCCCTTCCGCATCCCCAGCAAGTTCTGATGCCGCATAAAGGTGCCGTCTCGCTCACCTATCCCGGGGGTGGCGGCTATGGCGATCCCTACCAACGCGACCCTGCCGACGTGTTAGAGGATGTCCGCCTCGGGCTGGTTTCAACCGAGCAGGCATATGACGCCTATGGCGTTGCTTTGAACGAAACCGGCGATCGCGTCGACGATGCCGCGACAGCACGCCGCCGTGCTGAGGCCAGGAACTGAGCCACTCAGTGCGTACACCGTTGGTCTGGCCTTTCTCAGATGACCAAATTATCGTCGCCGTAACCCTGCCGCCGCTCGGATCGCTGACCAGTGACCAGAGAAGCCAGCGACGGAGACAGCCGGCCGGGGTGACCCGTCGCAACTTGCGACGTGCGAAGTTTGCTTTGCAGCAGCTTCCAATTACAATCCGGGTGCCGCCGGAGACCGATTGGTCAGCGCATTTTCATACGGCCGGCCCGTAACAAGAGAGTTGATACCGATGAGCGGCATGACCTTCGAGGTGGCGCTTAGTGGCCGGGTTGGCGATATGCTTGATGCTTGCGTCAAGTGCGGCAAATGCGTTGAGGCATGTCCGATTGCCGAGCAGGCTGGCGTTGCAGACCTCAATCCGCAGGACACGATTGCCGGCGTCCTCGATGTCGTG
>DEIT01000213.1:1089-5314 GCA_002352635.1 Hyphomicrobiaceae bacterium UBA2767
GGCGTCAATCCCCGTTTTCTGCTGGCGATGGCGCGTGCGGCAATGGCAGCTGGGGAGAGTACGCTGCCCGAGCGGCGGCGTGACGGCGTACTGAATTTCCGAGGCACGAGCCAGGACGTCGCCGTGCTCTCGCGCCTGCAGCTGGAAGCGGCGGTGCTGGAGCGGCTCGGACAAGGCACTGCATCGGTACGGCAGCCGGACGAGGCGCCCGATTTCATCTTCTATACCGGGTGCAATGTGCTCAAGACGCCGCACATAGCGCTTCTTGCTCTCGACATCATGGATAAGCTTGGCATCAGCTACCAGGTGATGGGGGGACCGAGCCATTGTTGTGGCGTCCGGCAACTGCAAGCAGGCGATGTGGAAATGTCCGGTCGCATGGGGTCGAACTCGATTGAAAAGATGTCGCACAGCAAATCTGGGCAAGTGCTCTCTTGGTGTCCGAGCTGCTACGTGCAGTTTACCGAGATGACGTTGCCGGCAATCGAACGGCAACATGATGCACGGCCTTTCGAGATGACACCCTTCATCCACTTCCTGAGGGAGCAGCTCGACAAACTGAAACCGCACCTGCGCGAGCACGTAAACTTGCGCGTGGCCCTCCACAAACACCCCGGTGTTGCCGGCGTCGTGGAAGCCGCCTCGGAAATCCTGGTGGCGGTTCCCGGTGTGGAGCTCATCGATCTGAATCAGCCGGCGGTCGGCTTGCAGAGCGCCAGGCTCGCGGCGCTCCCGGCCTACAGACGCGAGTTGCAGGTTAGGGAACTCGAAGCGGCGCGCGATGCGGGAGTTGATGCGCTGGCTGCGGTTTACCACTCCGATCATCGTGACCTGTGTGGGTACGAGCGCGATTGGCCGTTCCGGATTGTGAACCTTCTTGAGGTTGTGGCGCAGTCCATGAGCATGCGCCGGCATGACCGTTTCAAGCAACTGAAGATCATGCAGGATGTCGATCAGGTCGTTTCGGATTGTGGTGAGCTGATCGCGGAGCATGGCCTAGACCCGAAGCTGGCACGCGATGTGGTCGCCAAAGCAATGTTTGGTGAATAACTTCCGCCACCAATCGAATTTGCCTATGGCGGCAAGGCGTCCCGATGGCTCTCCTGCAGTGTAAAACTCGCGGTCCGTTAGTGGCACTTGGCGAACGCAAGACGTGGTTTTGGCGGACGTCCGCTCCTGACCCAAAGCGGAATTTGAGATTTTGTCCGCCGAATTGACCGGCAAACCCATCATCCTGATGAGCACCACCAGCCTGGCAACCGCGCGCAGGATCGCGAAGAAGGTTGGCTCGAAATGAGGCGCTCATGTCGATTGTCCGGTTGGCGGTACCGCGTTTTACGCCAAGGCGATCATCGCCAGGCGGCTCAACGACACGGCTCAGGAGGATATTCGCGACATAACGCCATGGCAGGTGTTGGAAGCGATCAAGGAAGGCAAGGCGGTCTACGTGGACCAGTCGCGCAACGTTGTTATCGCTTTCATTTCTGGCGGGTTGAGTGCATCCTGCGCGCGGCGGGATATTTACAAGTTCTAGTTGTATGTGACGAGGCCGCTTGCGGCGAGGTTTTGGGCTGCGGGTGATGCAACCAGACCGGGATCAGCATCCGGAAAGGAATGGCTAGCAATGAAACGACTCTGCCCGACCTGTGTGATCGCTCCGGTCGCCTTGATCGCGATGGTCGGATCTCCCGCGGGAGCGTCCGAGCCAAGCGCGGAGGGGCAGACGGTCCCCTGGTGGACGCCGCCGGGCGAGACGGACGGGACCGCCTTTGCCGCACTCATTCTTGTCTTCCTGTTGCTGTTCGCCGTGTTCCATTTCTATGCCCGCTTTGACCGCTTTGCGGAGCATCACAATGAAGGGACACCGCTCAAGACGACCGTCCCAACGCTCCTCATGATCGCCTTTGCGTATGAGATCTTTCCGCCCATTAGACATTTCAGCATCCTGCTCCCGCTTGCCCTGATCGCAACCGCGCTCGCGCGCGACCTCATGCTCTGGTTCGAGCCTGTGAAAGAGCACACGCTCAAGGGCGAAATTGAAGGTGCGCTGCTGGAAGAGTTGCAGCACAAGCATCTTGGCGAGCACGACCGGCATGGCAGACGGATGCAGGCGAAGCCGGCGGAGCAGCCTCCGCCGGATCCAGAGCCGAACGCTGCGTTACAGGCCGCGAAGGCCGAGCCGGCCAAAAAGCCCGCGAGGCCCTCAAGGAAAAAAGCGCCCGCAAAGCAGACGCCGCCGGCAGCGGGAGGAGCCGACCGTGATTGAGCTGACCGTAACCTCCATCCCGTTCGTTCTGCAGATACTCTATTTGCGTTGGAAGGGCATACCCATCACGCTCTACAATGTCCATGTTTCGCTGTTTGTTTGGCTGGCGCTCGCCTTCATTGTCTTCTTCACCGTCTTCTACTATTACCCGAAGTCCTATACGGGCTTCGTTCCGTTCCGGACCGTGCCGGTCGTCAGCGAAAATGGCGGCACTGTCACGGCCATCAAGGTCGACAACGGCACCCGCGTGGAGCCGGGCCAGGTGCTCTTCACGGTGAACGCCGCGACCGAAAAGGCCGCGGTGAAGACCGCCGAGCTCAAGCTGGCCGAAATCGACAAATCCTTTGGCCTGGCCGAGGCGGAATTGCGTTCCGCCCAGGCGTCCGTGGATAAGGAGAAGGCCGTCCTCCAGCAGGCGGTCGAGGTGTTCGACGACCAGAACTCTCTGCGCACGCGGGGGTCTCCTGCCTATAACGAGCGCCGTTACCAGTCGGCGGTTGCCGATAAGGCGGCGGGCGAGGCCAAGGTGGCGCAGGCGCAGGCCCTGCTGGACGAAGCCAACATTCAGCTGGAAGACGTGCTGACGGCCCAGCGTGCCAGCGCGGATGCAGCACTTGAACAGGCAAAGGTGGAGCTGGCGAAAACCACCGTTCGCTCCCAGGTGAACGGCGTCGTCGACCAGCTCACCCTGCATATCGGCGCCCGGGCGTCCCAGGTCGCGGCAAAGCCGGCGATGCTCATTGTTCCCGACCGGGACGAGGCCCATCCCAAACGCGTCTTCGCGGGATTTTCGCAGGTCGCGCGCTCCGTCCTCTATGTCGGCATGCCGGCGGAGGTGGCCTGTGACACCAACTTCAATGTCGCCATGGTGGACTCAGTCCTGCCTGCACGGATTACCGCAATCCAGCCGGAGATCGCCGCGGGACAGATCGCGCCGACCGGCCGTCTTCTCGAGCCCCGGGAATTCTCAAATCGCGGCGAGGTCGCCGTGCTTCTCGAGATGGCCTACCCCGAGCACCAAAAGCTGCTGGTCAACGGAAGCGGCTGTATCGTCCAGACCTACGACCGCAATCTCGGCCACGGCATATTCGCCCACATTTTGGGGGGGCTGGGCATCATCAAGGCTTGGGGTCTTCGGATCAAAGTCTGGATTGCACTTGTCACCGGCGTCGGCCTTGCCGGCGGCGGACACTAGGTCGACGTGATCGGTCCCGGACCAAGATTGCAGGGAGGCGACAGATGACAACACGTGAATACGGCATCTGTCCGGTTGTCTTAATCGCCGGACTGTAACGGATTGGATCTTGCGGAGGAGCGCAGGGCGACCCGGCGTTTGGATTCAAGCTTCAACGCGACATTGTTTACGCCAAGGCGATTGTTACGTCGAAAGGCAAGGAGGTCACCCGGGATCTCAAATGCGCGGCCATCAGAGACCTCAGTGTCTCGTTCGGACACGAGAGTGGTCTGGGGGTCTACTACAATATGGCTATTACGCCCTGGTTCCGCATGACCGGTAACCTGCAAATCATTGAGCCGTTTCCGGAAGCCAACGACACCGCGGTCTTCGGTGCCATCCAGGCCCAATTCAAATTCTGATCTGCAATTGCTCCACGACCGCTTCTGGCACAAAGCGGACACTCCACGCCGTACCGATCAGAGTCTGCTTTTGACCCAAAGCGGAAGTCGACGGCGAAGAAATTCCCCGCCGCATTCAGGCTGTTTTCGCGGTGTCCCGGGTTTCCGCGGAATCGGAATACGACTGTTCGTCGAACGAACGTTCGTTGTCCCAGACATTCTTGGGCATTGGAAGCCCGGTGAAATGGGCGTCATCCAGCGGCGCATCGGGTTCGATATTCAGTTTTTCGCGAAGCATGAGAATGATCTGGCGGACATGTTGACCGGAATGCCAGCCGGTCCGCTCCAGCACCTCGTGCAGGCTGACCTCGCCATAGTAGACTT
>DEIT01000213.1:5397-6456 GCA_002352635.1 Hyphomicrobiaceae bacterium UBA2767
TCGTCTCTTGTCTTCATGTCATCCGGCAAGATCGACTTCAGCGCATCATAGGTGTAGGGCGCATCATGTTCGACCCGATCCAGAAACACCTTGGGAATGTCGAACACGTGATAGACCAGCTGGCGGTATGACCGGGGCCGCCCCGGTAACACGACATCAAGCTTGTCATCTGGAATTTGAACCAGATAACGCTGCGCCGCATCGAGGATCATCAGGACCTTGTCCTTGATCTCTTCGGGGGGCAGAACTTTTTGCTCATCGTACCCAAAGCCCGCGACCTTGGCGATGTCACGGAAGACCGCGCCATTAGCCCAAACCGGGCCACGCGCAACGATGGGCACCATCCGAATGCCCAGCGCTTGAAGCTCCTTGAAACCGTCTTCATCCTCCAGAACATTGACGGACTGGAACTCTGCGCCGTTATCAATCAGAAACTCTTTGGTCTTCAGGCAACTGGAACACCCGGGCTGCCAGTAAACCTTCAATGGCTGTTTTAGATTGTCCTGCGTACCGGCACCTTCAAGTTGGCTCATTTCGTCCCCTCTAACCTGCAAAGCTTCTCAATACACACATCACTGTGCGGGATGGAGTTCCAGCAGACTCTACATCGACCTATCATATGAAGGATATCAAGTTTCACCAGATCGTTTGCATTCTCTCCGGCAACAGGTATTTCTCAGGGTTTCTGATTGCCGATTTTTATCGTCTGTTGATGATTTGCCGGCAGTTCAGTGTCAGCGCCGCATGCCGGGCTCGACGAAGATAGCAAAAGTCGAACAAGCAACCATTAAACGCAGGACATTGAATAATGGATCAAGGCAGGAAACTGAGGGAAGCGATTGACAGCGGCGAGATGGTTGTTGCGCCGGGGTGTTTTGACGGGCTGTCGGCGCGACTTATCGAGCGTGCCGGGTTCGGCGCGGTTTATGCCAGTGGCGGCGCCATTGCGCGCAGTCGCGCGATACCTGACATGGGGCTTGTAACACTGAGCGAAATTGCGACGCGGATATCTGAGATCGTCGACGCGGTTTCACTGCCCGTCATTGCCGATATGGATAC
>DEIT01000204.1:0-389 GCA_002352635.1 Hyphomicrobiaceae bacterium UBA2767
AAAATCGACTCACGGCTGCTGATCGGTACGGCGCTGTACCCCTCACCACAAATTCTGGCTGACGCCGTCGAGGCATCCGGCTCGAAGCTCGTTACCGTTTCAGTACGGCGCGAGGCGGCGCGCGCGCGTTCCGGTCAGGGCTTCTGGGAGCTTATCAAACAGCTCGACGTGTATGTCCTGCCCAACACGGCCGGATGCAACACAGTGAAAGAGGCCGTCACCACAGCACGGATGGCGCGCGAGCTTTTCGAGACCGACTGGATCAAGCTCGAAGTGATTGCCAACAATGACACGCTGCAACCGGAAGTGTTTGGTCTTGTCGAAGCCGCGCGCATTCTCAACGAAGACGGCTTCAAGGTTTTCCCCTATATGACCGAAGATCTGGGAGT
>DEIT01000204.1:534-8824 GCA_002352635.1 Hyphomicrobiaceae bacterium UBA2767
GCCATGGAAATGGGGTATGACGCAATCCTGCTGAACACGGCCATCGCAAAAGCAGGCAATCCCGTCAAAATGGGCCGTGCCTTTTCCCAGGCCATAGAGGCGGGGCGGCTGGCCTACGAGTCAGGGCTTATGGAGCCGCGTGACATGGCGAGCCCTTCAACGCCTGTGGCAGGCACGCCTTTCTTCAAGATCGACCGGGCATAGGTGAGCACCGAAACCTATGCTGCATACTTTCTATCCGGTCCTGCCGGACCTGAGCTGGCTCGAAAGGCTCGTGCCGCTGGGGGTGAAGACGGTCCAGTTGCGCCTGAAGGATGCTGACCCCCAGGAGATGAAACGTCAGATCGAGGCGTCTCTCGAGTTGTGCGCAAAGCATGATTGCCAGCTCATCGTCAATGACTACTGGCACGAAGCGATCGCACTGGGCGCAGACTATATTCACCTGGGACAGGAGGATTTGGCTGCCGCAGATCTCAAGGCGATCAAGCAGACAGGGTTAAAACTCGGCATCTCCACCCATAGCCATGAAGAGCTTGAAGTCGCGCTGAAGGCGGAGCCTGACTATGTGGCGCTCGGCCCGGTTTACGAAACCAAGCTCAAGAAAATGAAGTGGGCCCCTCAAGGTCTTGCACGCGTCACCGAGTGGAAAAATTCAATCCGTTGCCCGCTCGTCGCTATTGCCGGGATAACAGTTGAGCGCGCGCCTGACGTGCTTGCCGCGGGTGCAGACTCTCTTGCCGTTGTGACGGATATTGTAACCCATGAGAAACCCGAGAAGCGCGTCGCAGAGTGGCTCGAACTTGTATCGGCCTAGATTGGCCGGGTACAGTAGTCGCCGAATTTGTATCCGCAGCAGCGACGATGGCAGGGATTGATCACAGTGACCGACAAGCAGAATGAAATACTGACCACTGCAGTTTGGGAGGGTAGCAATCGCTGGCAAAGTGCGTTCAATCTGGGGGACGCTGCCGGCTGTGCGGCCTGTTATGAAGAGACCGCGACAATGAACGCCAAGCCTTTTGGCAGTTTCAGCGGCCGCGCTGATATCGAAGCTTTCTGGGGGAACATTATGGCGGATGGCTTTTCGGACGTCGCTTATATCGAACCCAAAATAGAGGTGATCGACGACAAATCGGCAATCCTGTCGGCCACGTGGAGGATGAACAAAGCCCACGGCGTTATTACCAAGGAACTCTGGGTCCTTCAGGATGATGGCGTGGTTTTGCTGCGCGAGGACGATTTCGAGGTCCTTGGCTGAGGTGAACGGGGAATCACATGGGTTCAATGCCGCCACTGCTGACGCCAAAAGAAGCCCGCGCCCACTACGACGCTCATGCCCACAAGCAGGACGCGCAAGGGTGGTATGAAGATCCGGCATTCCACATTCTGATTGCCCTTTCAGAGTTCGAAGCAGCAACAGACATCCTTGAAGTGGGATGCGGAACGGGCCGTTTTGCAGAAATGATCTTGCGCGAACATTCGGGTCGCAACACGCGCTATACGGGGATCGATATTGCACCGGCCATGCTGGCGCGGGCAGCCAGACGGCTTGAGAGGTTTGCCCCTCACGTAACCCTCAAGCCGGGTGACGTAACACTTGGCCTGACCGCGGCCTCCGCACACATGGATCGCATCATTGCAACCTATCTGTTCGACCTGCTCTCACCCGCCCAGTCGAAAAACCTTGTCGCCGAATTCCACCGCGTCCTTCGTCCGGGCGGATTTCTATGTATGGCCAGCCTCACGCCCAACACGTTGGATGGCGACACGACAATCCTTACCCAGATCTGGCGGCTGGTGCAGAAGCGTTGGCCCTGGATTGTCGGGGGATGCCGCCCGGTCAATCTGAGGCCTCTGCTCGATTCGTCGAGATGGGGTGTCGTGGCCCAGGAAACAGTTTCCCCCCGTGGCCTCACGTCAGAGGTGTTGGTGGCGCGAAAAATCTGACGGGTAGGTTAGACTCTTTCGTAACGGCAACTCGTCAGTGCTTGTGAGCACCGTGGCCAGAATGACTGTCCGACTTCTTTTTGCTACCGCCGATGGTTTCGACCGCAAACTCCATCTCAAGAGGGCCGGCCTTTTCAAAAACTACGGTGAGAGGCAGCATGTCGCCAGCCTTCAACGGCTTCTTGGTCCCAAAAATCATCAGATGAAACCCTCCCGATTTGAATTCCACAGCCCCTTTCGCGGGCACTTCAACCGTTTTGACAGGGCGCATTTTCATCACCCCGTTTTCCATCAGATGCGTGTGAAGCTCGACGCGTTCGGCGTTCGGCGATGAGGCCGACACGATGGCATCCGGCTTACCGCCGGCGTTCTTGACCACCATATAGCCTGCGGCCGGCCGGCCGGGGATGGTTATCCGCACCCAGGGGTTTTCAACCGTTACATCTCCCTGGCGGTAGTCAGCGGCAAGGGCGAAGGTTGAGGCGAAGCCGAACGATGTTGCCAGAACCAGTTGGATAATCCGTTTCATTTCATTCACTCCATGCAGTGTCTCGCGTGTCCTTGCCGGAATCACGCGCTCGATAAAAGAAATTTTGATGCGAGAACTAGCTGAGATGAACCGGCGGCGCGCGCGCACCACCTGAACTGAAGGCGAGCGGACCATAAGGCACCGAAACGAATTCATCACTGAAGGGTTCGCTCTTGTGCACTCCGCCATACTGGATGGCTGCTGTCAGAAAGTTGGGCGAGAACAGCCCGCAGTGACCACAGGAAGCGGTACATGGACAGGCACATCCGGAAACGCGCAGTGTCTGGTCGCCCGACACATCCGACCATAAAACAGTCTTGAATCCTTCCGGCGTGCAGATAACGACCGTATCTTGCGGGCCTGCGACAGCCTGAGCCACGGCCATGCGCGTGACCTGAGAGCCCATAAGCATGCCCTGAAACACCAGGACGGCTACCAATACGAGCCGAAAAATTGAACGCGCAAGATACGACCGGATCGACATGTGTTCTATTCTCGCAGATCGGACACGCGCTCCCATGCGGCATGGGGGCACAGGCACATTCACGCCACGCGCATGGCCGATCGCAATCTCTCCGCCACCGGCCACAGGAGGTTCAGTACCGGCGCAGGGTTACTTCTTTGCCCGTGTCCATTGCCGGTTGCCGCATGGGCCTCCGCCGAGGCGACAGCCTTCAACGCGGATTGAGCCGTTGTTGGTGAGGACTATGGAGCCGTTATAGGTACGCCCGTCGTCCGGATTGTACATCATGCCGGACCATCGACCGGGACCGGAGGGCGCGAGACCTGAAAATGTGGTCAATCCCAAAACCTGGCGCCCGCGCCGGGTTTTGTCGCGATTGCGAATATCGCGTACCGGCTGACCTTTTCGATCAACGCCTTTGCGCAGCCAGACGATCTGGCCGCATAGCCCCGGCCCGCACTGGGAGATGCGGACGACGGCTTTGGACTTGTGGGTAACCCAGTGGCCGGTAATCGGCGTAGCAGAAAGCATCGATGTGTTGAGGAAAAGAAGCCCTGCGGCAAGCGGAATGCAAAGGCGCATGAGGCACCCTCCTTTGTCTGATTCAACCCGCTTCCGACAAGAATAGTAGTTCGCCTGGGTTAGCGAAGGGTTATTGCCCGGGTGATTTCGGTCGAGCAGCAGACCAGCTTCATGAGCGGCCGATCGAAAACACGTTGAGAATGATCAGCATGATCCCGCTCGCCAGCAGCAACCACAGTATGAGCTTCTGAAACTGAGCTTCGCCGATGTGTTTATATCCAGCCATGCCAACCGCCATACCCAGGAGCGATGCCGGCACACAATAAAATGCCAGCAATCCGACTTCCTGGGTCAACATTCCCTGACTCACATATCCTGCAAGCGCAAGCAGGATAATGGTCTGGTTGAACGGCTGGTAGACCGCGCGCTGCTCATCCTTGCTCCAACCGCGCAGTCCGCACCACACAGTGGTGAGAGGTCCCGGAATTGCGGCGAACCCGCCAAGCACACCGCCGCCGAGGCCGACAACCGCGTCCATAAATTGCCCCTTTCCGCGAACAGTTACATTTGGAAGAATTGCGAGCCGAAACAGTGTGTAACCGATCAAAAACACACCCATAATCACCTTGAACAGCGCGGCATCCAGTTGCCCCAGCAGCAGCACACCCATCGGCAACCCGAGGACGGCACCGGCGAAAAAGGGTGCAAGACGCTGCCAGCTGATCGCGTGAGCATATGACCGCAAGGTGAACGCAGTCGTGGCGATCGAGCAGATGCTGACAAGGGGCACGGCAACGAGAGGGTCAACGACGAGCAGCCAGAAGCCGAGCGCGGCAAGACCGGTACCGAATCCCACCAAGCCCATGACGAAGCCGGCCAAGGCCGCGCCCGTGACCAAAAAGGCAATTGTCTCCAGTGGTAGCATCCCCGCAACCCGCCCCTGGCAAAGACCTGGCAAGCGTTGCCGGGCTTTGCTTCTTGTTTCCATGGATTCTGCAGACTTGCCGAAGACAGGTCCCAGCCCCTATTCATTAGATCGAGACACGAGAAAAAAGTCACGCGCGACCAAGGGAGAACCATGGATTCGGCAGATATACTCAAACGCGAGGCGAAAGTCCTCACTTTTGATCTTTTCGGTACCTTGGTCGACCTGCAATCCCGCCTGCAGGAGCAATCAATGCCATTTCTGAGACATTGGACCGGGAATTCAGACGACCTAGCGGAGGCGCTGAAATGAAGACGGTTCCGCCCATGGACGCCCCGGCACAAGAGGGCATGCCCTTTGAGGATATCGACACGCCCGCACTGATTGTTGACCTTGATGCCTTCGAACGGAATCTCTCCCGCATGGCTGAGGCAATAAAAGACCAGCCGGTCCGGTTGCGGGCTCATGCCAAAACCCACAAGAGCCCTGTCATCACGAAAAAACAAATGGAGTTAGGCGCGATCGGGGCATGCTGCCAGAAGGTATCAGAGGCCGAAGTCCTAATCCGGAATGGCGTCGCCAACGTGCTCGTATCCAATGAAGTCATCGGCCTGCAGAAACTTGCCCGGCTGGCTGCACTCACAAAGGATGCAGAGTGGATTGGGCTGTGCATTGATTCCGAGCTTGGTCTGAAGCAGGCGTCCGAAGCGGCAGCGAACGCTGGCGTCACTCTGAATGCACTGGTCGAGATCGACGTGGGGGCTGGACGCTGTGGAGTTGCTCCGGGCGAAGCAGCACTCCAGCTCGCAACCCTGATATCCGATGATCCGCATCTGAATTTCACTGGGTTGCAGGCCTATCACGGTTCGGCCCAACACATCCGCGATCATGGCGAGCGCAAAGCCGCTATCGACGAGACCATCGAGATGACGCGGGCAACAGTCGATCTTCTTCGGGAGAACGGCCTGGAATGTGAAATCGTCGGCGGCGCAGGCACAGGCACCTTCGAGATGGAAGCAGCGAGCGGTGTATACAATGAACTGCAGGCCGGTTCCTACATCTTCATGGATGCGGACTATGCCCGCAACCACTCTGAGGGTGGCGGGCCATTCGATATGTTTGAGCATGCGCTTTTCGTGCTGACGGGTGTCATGAGTCGTCCGGAAGCCAATAAAGCCGTGGTCGATGCGGGACACAAAGCAGCAAGCATCGATTCAGGAATGCCTGAACCGTTTTCCATGACTGGCATGCGCTACGAACGCCCGTCCGATGAGCATGGCGTCCTGTTCATCGAAGGGTCCAACAAACCGCCTGAGTTGGGCGAAAAAGTCCTCCTCGTCCCCGGCCATTGCGACCCGACCGTAAACCTGCATGACTGGTATGTGTGTGTGCGTGGCCTGCATGGTGAAAACCCGGTTGTTGAGGAAATCTGGCCGGTTTCCGCACGTGGTGCCTATTTCTAGGCCCGATCCCAACCGGAATGATTGCTATGGCCTAGACCCAGTGCCACTTCATGTGTTTGGCGTTAACGATGTATTGATGCCCCCATCCCTATATTGGAGTTCAACTTCCGGACCTTAGCGGTCCGTCGGGAAATTTGTCTCTTGATCGGGGGATTTGTGGGTGGACAATCACTCGCAATATAAAAACGCGCTTGGGTTGGCAAAGCGCGCGCTTGACTATATCGCCCGTTATGGGACGCCGCCCACACCGCATGCCTATGAAGTATTCTATACGGTTTGTGCAGGACTTAACCCCGAGCTGAACGAAGCTCTTGGCAAGGTTATCGCAGAGCATAGGCACGTCACCGCTCAGGACGCCGAACGGCTTTACCAGGAATTCCTTTCTCCTCAGCAGCTATCTGAGAAAGTGGAGACCATTGGCGCCCAAATGAATAACGAAATGACAGCTCTGCTGTCATTGATCGGAAATGCCGCCAACTCAGTGAACACCTACCAGGCATCCCTGGTGAATGCAGAAGGACAGCTTGGCGATGGCCCAGCCCAGCAAAATGCATCGGAAATGGTCGGCGCGCTGCTGAACGCGACAAATGCAATGGCCAGAACCAATGCCGAGGTAAGCGCTAACCTTGAAACATCGCGCGCGCAAGTCGAGCAACTCGAAGATTGCCTCAAACTGGCCCGCGAAGAGTCCTCTCGTGATGCCCTAACAGGCCTTGTCAACCGGAGGCAGCTCGAGCTGGTGATCGACGAGTCCATTCTCAAATCATCCAGTACCGGACAACCGACCAGCCTTCTCGTTGTCGATGTCGACAAATTTAAGGAGTTTAACGACACCCACGGGCACGTGGCTGGCGACTCCGCGCTGCGCTATGTTGCCAGCTGCATCAAGTCGAACATCAAAAGCAAAGACACCGCCGGACGCTACGGTGGTGAGGAATTCGCCGTTATTCTTCCCGATACCAGTGTCGAGCACGCAGTTAGCCTGGCCGAGCGTATCAGGCATCTGGTCAACGCGCGGTATCTTGTGAAAAAGGCGACCGGCGAAAGTATGGGCAAAATTTCCGTGTCAGCGGGCGCAGCTGAGTTCGTCGAAGGCGATACCGCAGAGTCCTTTTTACACCGGGCAGACATGTGCATGTACGCCGCCAAGCGCGACGGGCGAAACCGGGTTGAGAGCACTCCCGCCGAGGAGCCTCCGGCAACCGCGGTTGGCGCCTGATTCCCATTTCCTGAGGGTCGATCGAACGCCCTTATCCCTTGGCCACTTCGTGATCGGCCATCATCTCCAACGCACGAACCATCGCCGAATGATCCCATGCCGCACCGCCATGGGCGCTACAGGAATTGAATAACTCCTGCGCGGTAGCCGTGTTGGGCAATGAGACTCCAATAGCCTTTGCACCCTGTAACGCCAGATTGAGATCCTTTTGATGCAACTCGATACGGAAACCAGGATCGAAAGTACGCTTAATCATGCGCTCGCCGTGCACTTCAAGAATTTTCGACGACGCAAACCCGCCCATTAGTGCCTCGCGCACCTTGGCCGGATCAGCGCCCGCCTTGGATGCAAACAACAACGCCTCCGATACCGCTTCGATGTTAAGCGCAACAATGATCTGGTTAGCGACCTTGCAGGTCTGGCCATCGCCGTTGCCGCCAACCAGGGTGATATTCTGGCCCATCAGATCGAAGAGTGGCTTGATTTTGTCGAACACTCCTTGTTCACCGCCAACCATGATTGTGAGGGCCGCGTTCTTAGCGCCAACTTCACCTCCCGAAACGGGCGCATCAAGATAGTCGCATCCAAAGTTGTTGATCTTTTTGGCGAACTCCTTCGTCGCCATCGGCGCGATTGAGCTCATATCAATGACGGTCTTTCCCTTCGAAAGGCCTTCCGCGACGCCGTCCCCGCCGAACAGCACGTGCTCGACCTGAGGGGTATCGGGAACCATGAGAATGATCACATCGCTGGCCGCGGCCACGTCCTTTGCCGAGCCCAGGACCTCAAGCCCCTTTTCCGTCAATTCCTTGGCCGGCTGCGAATTGTGAACTGCGGTTCGTACCGCGTGTCCGCCATCGAGCAAATGACCGGCCATCGGCGCGCCCATTATGCCCAGTCCGAGAAATCCAATATCAGTCATGACCAACTCCTCTCCGATTCACTCAAGCAAGGACGATGTCTCGCGCCCTTACTGCTTGTTCCGTATTGTCTTCGCTTACTTGTAAGGGGCCATCCAGCCAAGGCCGTCCAGCGTCGACGCTGCCGGCATGTATTCGCAACCGATCCAGCCCTTGTAGCCGATCTGGTCGAGATGGGCGAACAGGAAGCCATAGTTGATTTCGCCCGTACCCGGCTCGTGACGTCCGGGCGTATCGGCCAACTGCATATGCGCAATTTTCGGTAGCAATCGCTCCATGGTTGGCGCCAGATCACCCTCCAT
>DEIT01000108.1:0-5123 GCA_002352635.1 Hyphomicrobiaceae bacterium UBA2767
CCGCCGCAGGTCAGGATGACAGCCTTGCGGGCCTTGACGAAAACCGAACGTTCGCCCTGCTCCGCGCGCACGCCGAAGATTTCTTTTGTCTCGGGGTGCTGGATTAATTCGCGGCCCGGCGTTTCATACAGAACCGGGATGGCGCGATCCCTGGCGAAACTCTCAAACCGTTTCCAGGTCAGGGAATATCCGTATTTCGGCCCGTCATGGAACTTGTGGACGCAGTCAGACCCGGGCAATTCGGGAAATTCGATGCCCTCGGGCTGGAACTGGTGCTCCTGGGGATCGCCGCCGAGCCCGGCTACCCAGTCCGTATTGCGGCTCATCTCCTCTGCCCACACCCGGATCATTTCATCCGGCACCGTGTAGGGACCGCAAAGCGCCTTCAAATAGGTTGCCGCCTTTTCCTCGCACGAGGTGTTGAGATAGCCCTGCGCGGCGATGCGCGTGTTGCCACCGGCGTGGGCTTGCGGTGCCTTTTCGAGGATCTCCACTTGGGCGCCCAGATCATGTGCCGTCACCGCCGCCGCGATGCCGGCACCACCAAAACCGACGACGACGACGTCGGCTTCCCTATCCCATGTGTCCGGGTTCACGTGCTGCGTCCCAATTTTCCGGTCGCCTCACGCGCCGGGTTCGTGGCACGTGCGGAGTGATGATTTGTTGGTTGGTGTCAGGGGCCCGTTTTGGCGGATATCGATTGCGGGTTCAAGGGGCGTGCGGGATTGGCCATGTCTGATGGTGGTACGGTGCAGCCACCTCCCCCAAAAACAAAGACGGCGCCTCAACGAATGCTGAGACGCCGTCCTGAATTCTTGTTCCTGACGCTACAAGCGCAAGGAGAGCTTCAAATGAGGACTAGGCTGTGAGGTCGAACCGGTCGCTGTTCATGACCTTGCTCCACGCCGCCACGAAGTCGTTGACGAACTTCTCGGCGCTGTCGTCCTGGGCATAGACCTCCGCGTAAGCCCGTAAAATCGAGTTGGAGCCGAACACCAGATCCATGCGCGTCGCCGTCCACTTGACCTCGTCGGTCTTCTGGTCGCGGAGTTCGTAGACACCGTCATCCGAAGGCACCCATTTGTACGCCATGTCCGTCAGGTTGATGAAAAAGTCGTTCGTCAGAGAGCCTTCACGGTCGGTAAACACGCCATGCTTGGTGCCACCGTGGTTGGTATCCAGCACACGCATGCCGCCGACCAGAACGGTCATCTCGTTCGCGGTCAGGCCCATCAGCTGCGTGCGGTCGAGCATGAGCTCTTCCGGGCTGACGATGTAGTCCTTCTTCAGCCAGTTGCGGTAGCCATCGGCGACCGGCTCCATCACATCAAAGGAACCAGCGTCGGTCATCTCGTCGGTCGCGTCGCCACGACCTGGTGCAAAGGGAACCGAAACGTCATAGCCGGCAGCCTTTGCGGCCTGCTCAACGCCGACATTCCCGGCGAGGACGATGACGTCCGCGACGCTGGCGCCCGCGTCCTTTGCGATCGGTTCGAGAACGGACAGCACCTTGGACAGGCGTGCCGGCTCGTTGCCTTCCCAGTCGTTCTGCGGCGCCAGGCGGATGCGGGCACCATTGGCGCCGCCGCGCATGTCCGAACCACGGTAGGTGCGGGCGCTATCCCAGGCGGTGGAAACCATTTCGCTGACGCTGAGGCCGCTGTCGGCGATCTTTGCCTTGGCGGCATCGACATCGTAGCCCGCCGCGCCGGCAGGGATCGGGTCCTGCCAGATCAGGTCTTCCTGTGGCACCTCCGGGCCGAAATAGCGCGCCTTCGGGCCCATGTCGCGATGGATCAGCTTGAACCAGGCGCGGGCAAACGTGTCCTTGAAATAGTCAGGATCGGCACGGAACTTGTCCATGATTTCGCGATAGGCCGGGTCAACCTTCATCGCCATGTCGGCGTCGGTCATGACCGGCATTGTGCGGATCGAAGGGTCCTCGACATCAACCGGCTTGTCTTCTTCGGCGATGTCCACAGGTTGCCACTGCCGGGCGCCTGCGGGGCTCGACTGGATTTCCCACTCGTGATCGAGCAGCATGTCGAAATAGCCCATGTCGAACTCTGTCGGATTGGTCGTCCAGGCGCCTTCGACGCCGCTGCTGACCGTTGCGCGGCCCAAGCTCTTGCTTGCGGGATTCTTCCAGCCGAAACCCTGGTCCTCGACACTGGCCCCTTCCGGGTCCGGGCCGAGCTTGCTCGCGTCGCCATTGCCGTGCGCCTTTCCGACGGTGTGGCCGCCAGCCGTCAGGGCAGCGGTTTCCTCGTCGTTCATCGCCATGCGGGCAAAGGTCTCACGAACGGCCTCTGCCGTCTTGTGCGGATCCGGTTTGCCGTCAACGCCTTCAGGATTGACGTAAATCAGGCCCATCTGTACCGCTGCAAGCGGGTTCTCAAGCGAAGTCTCGTCGCCTCCGTCTGTATAGCGGTCCTTGCCGAGCCACTCCTTCTCGGCACCCCAGTAGATGTCCGTTTCCGGGTGCCAGATGTCTTCGCGGCCGAACCCGAAACCGAAGGTTTTCAGACCCATGGACTCGTAGGCGATGTTGCCGGCCAGGAGGATCAGGTCGGCCCAGGAGATCTTGTTGCCGTATTTCTTCTTCACCGGCCAGAGAAGACGACGCGCCTTGTCGAGGCTGACGTTATCCGGCCAGGAATTGAGCGGAGCAAAACGCTGGTTGCCGGTGCCACCACCGCCACGGCCGTCGGCCAGGCGATAGGTGCCCGCAGCGTGCCACGCCATACGGACCATCAGACCGCCATAATGACCCCAGTCTGCCGGCCACCACACCTGGCTGTCGGTCATAAGGTCGGTCAGATCCTTCTTGAGCGCCTTGACGTCGAGTTTCTTGAGTTCCTCACGATAGTCGAAGTCCTTGCCCATCGGGTTCGTCTTCGTGTCGTGTTGATGGAGAATGTCCAGGTTCAGGGCATTCGGCCACCAGTCCATGTTCGACGTACCGACCTCGGTAATCGCTCCATGCATCACCGGGCATTTGCCTTCATTCTCGACTTTAGCGTCCATTGTTCTCTCCGATCGCGACTGCGGTTATTCAACATGTTTCGTTTAGGAATATCATGGCGTCACCGGAAGGTAATCCCGGTTCAGGGGGTGGTTATATGACGCGGGGTGTTCCTGGCAGCGGTTCCTCCTCGACTGCACACCTGTTGTGTTAGCAAACGCAGCCCATCAGTTGAAGTTGTATTTACTGATTGTTTCGATAAGATATTCTGATGAACCACCTTACCCTCAAGCAACTGCGCTATTTCGAGGCACTGGCACGTCATGGCCATTTCGGACGCGCGGCAGATTCCTGCGCAATCTCACAGCCCGCCTTGTCGATGCAGATCAAGGAACTGGAGGAAGCGCTGGGCGCGGTGCTGTTCGAACGCGGTGCGCGACAGGTACGGCTGACCAATTTCGGTGAAGTGGCCGCGGGGCGCATCCGCAACATCCTGCGATCCGTCGATGAACTGGGAGATTTGGCGCGTGCCTCACAGGACCGGCTTGGGGGGCGGCTGCGCATCGGCGTAATCCCGACGATCGCGCCCTATCTGCTACCCCGGGTCATCGCCAACCTGGCGCGCATGTACCCCGAACTCGACATCCATGTGCGCGAGACGTTGACGCCGACGCTCATACAGGAACTGGCTGAAGGGCGGATTGATACGGCCATCGTTGCCCTGCCCGTGTCGGAGCCCTCGTTTACCGAAGTGCCTCTGTTCTCGGAAAATTTCGTGCTCGTCCGGCCGGGAGCCGATGAGGGAAGCCCGGTTCCGAGCGGCGAAGCCCTGCGCGAAATGCGGCTGCTTCTGCTGGAAGAAGGGCACTGCTTTCGCGATCAGGCGCTCTCCTTCTGCAATATGCAAACCGCCCTTCCACGCGAGGTGCTGGACGGGAGCTCGCTCTCCACGCTCGTGCAAATGGTCAGCGCCGGCATCGGCGTCACGCTTGTTCCTGAGATGGCTCTGGGCGTGGAGACGCGTTCAGCGTCCGTATCCGTCGCGCGCTTTGAAGATCCGCAACCCTCCCGCACCATCGGCATGATCTGGCGCAAGACAAGCCCCATGGCCAAACAGCTTTCGGCGGTCTCAGACGTGGTTCTTCAGAGTGCGTAATAAGAGAGTTAGCCTTGCGTCAAATGCCGTCGGGCACCGGTTCGCCGGCACCTTGCAATTTTGCCCGGAGCCTTTTGAACAAGGCTTCCAGTTCTCTTGTATCATCGGCATCCATGGCCGGACCGGGGGCGCGTGCCAGCGGACATGAGAGCGCTCCAAACCGTCGCAGTGTCTCTTTTCTGAGCGCCAGGCCAAAACCAAACTGTTGTTCGTGCCGGATCAAGGGCAGATAAAGATCGAACAAATCCTCCGCCTCATCCGTCTTTCCGTCCGCGAACAGCTCATAGACCCTGACCAGCGCGCCAATGAAGGCAAAGCCGGTCATGATCCCGTCAGCGCCGCGATGCAGTTCCTGGGGCACGTACAGGCCGCCATTGCCCGTCAGGATCGAGACACGGCGCACGCCCTGCGTTTCGGGCGCGCCTCGAAGTGCCGTGAGCTTGCGGTGGCCGGGGCAATCCTCGTGCTTGAACATCTTGATGCGCGGATGATCGGTGATCAGCTTGTTGACCACGGCGTTGGAGAAGAAGACCGTGGTGGTGGGTGGGTAATCCTGCAGGCAAACGGGCGTTGCGTCATCGAGCTTGGCCATCACCTTGTCAAAATAGCCGAGCACCTGCTCGTCGGTCTTCAGGCCACCCATGCCGGCGATCATCACGCCCGCAGCGCCTGCATCCATTGACGCCCTGGACAGCGCAGCCAGGTTGTCGATGCCGGGGCTTGAGACTCCCACCAGCACCGGCACGCGGCCATCGACACGGGCGATGTAGCGCTGCATCAGTGCTGCCTGTTCTGAGTCAGTCAGCTTTGGCGCCTCGCCCATGACGCCCAATACCGTCATGCCGTGCACGCCCTGACCGATATAGAATTCCGTCAGGCTGTCGACACTGTCGAAATCCACCGCGCCGGAGGCGGTGAACGGTGTCGCGGCGATGACGTAAACCCCTTTGGCCGACTCATCCAACATTTCGATTGCCATGCTTTACCTGCACCCCCTGCATC
>DEIT01000108.1:5150-7996 GCA_002352635.1 Hyphomicrobiaceae bacterium UBA2767
ACGTGAGCATATCCCGCTTGCAGAGTGAAGGTGCGGTTGTCGGGATGCGACAATCGGCTGGACGCCAATCGCCACCTATTGTTTGGTCAGGGTCAAAGTTCCATTGCACGACCCGAAAACGACGTGATAGGTCCCACGGCCGGTTCGGCTGGCGAGCTTTCCGGTGTACACGACATCACGACCCGTGTTCGCCTGGTTTGGCCCTCTTATGCGGAAATCGCCTGAACTCGTGACCGAGCCGTTGCGCGAATGGTCTTGCGGGGCCTTACCAGTGATTGCGTTGCCCGTGATGGTCATGATCCATGTGGTTTTCCGCGCATAGCAACCGGAGTCACCGTTAGCCACCACGCGCCATTTCCCGTCGAATCCCGCAGCTGCGGCAGGTCCGGTTTCCAAAAGCAACATGAAGACCACAAACAAACTGGCGGTTGTTCTCAACATCGCTCGCTCCCTTTCCAACGGGGCCGAGTTTCCTGGTGATGCTGCTGGCCCTTAATGAATTGGTCGCGGCGGGACGCGGAAAGGTTCAATTGGAATTCGGGAGTAGCGGAACAGCGGCTCCTTGCACTTGGCGGATGTTCGCCGCCATCACGAGCCATGCCGACCACAAACAAACGGTAAGTTTGCGAAACACTTGAATTGTGCCAGATTGTCGCAGGGCCGATAGTGATAACTGGATCGCGGGGCCATCAGCACACGACAAGCACGCCGGATACTGACATCCCAGATGGACCGAAGGTCATCGACCAACTCACGGCGACGAGCAGGCCTTAGAGCTTTCGTTTGATAACGTCCTGCAACATGGCTTTGTCCAATGACAGATCAGCAACTAATCGCTTCAACTTGCCGTTCTCATCCTCAAGCTGCTTCAGTCGCCTCATCTCAGAGGGCATCAACCCGGCGTACTTCTTACGCCAATTGTAAAACGTAGCCTCCGCAATATCTGCCTTCCGGCATACCTCCAATACCGGTGTTCCTTCCTCAGCCTGTTTCAAAATGAACGCCTTTTGAGCGTCAGTGAACTTCGATCTCTTCATGGAATTCTCCTTCTCCCTCACCGGGGATCATAAATGGAAAATTCCAGCTCAAAACGGTCCAGTTTTCGGGCAGCAGGTCACNNCCAAATGGGGTGGCCCTCCCCCTGCGCCGAACCCCAACATGATCTCCATCCCGGCACAGGGCTGCACAATTGCTCCGCTCCAGCCTTACAATCTTCCTGGCGCTTGGGTTTCATCTCACCAATAGGGCAAATACTGCCAACGCGGAGACCGATGGATTCGATGCCTATCAATGATGCGCCATGGAGTCGTATTTTGTTTTAGGATATTCCGTTGTAGCTTTGTTCCATATCCAAATCACAAGGGAGGAGTATCAGTCTCATGTTCAAGACCATTCATCGCCGGGCGTTGATTGTTGGGATGGCGATTGCCGCTGTTCTGCCGTTCACGACGAGCCTGCCGTTGCAGGCGATGGAGGATAAGCTCGTCATCGTCACATCTTATCCACCGGATACCACGGAGACGGTCAAGAAGGCCTTCGAGGCGAAGCATCCCGGTGTGAAGGTCGAGATGCTCAAGAAGAAAACAACCGCCGGCATCAAGTACCTGCAGGAGACCGCAGGCAACAACACATCAGACATGTTCTGGGCCTCGGCGCCGGACGCGTTCGAGGTTCTGAAGGGCGATGGCCTGCTGCAGAAGTATCAGGTCAAGGTCACCGGCATCCCCGAAAAGGTCGGGGCGTTCCCGATCAACGATCCGGAGGGCTATTACAAAGGGTTTGCCGCGTCGGGCTACGGGATCATGTGGAACGACCGCTATTTGAAAGCCAAAAAGCTGCCGGTGCCCAAGACATGGGCGGATCTGGCCAAGCCTGTCTACAACGGTCATGTCGGCATGAGTGCGCCGTCACGCTCGGGCACGACGCATCTGACCGTCGAGACCTTGTTGCAGGGCGAAGGCTGGGACAAGGGCTGGGCCCGCTGGAAGGACATCGCGGGTAACTTCAAGACCGTGACGGAGCGCAGCTTCGGCGTACCTGACGGTGTCAATTCCGGTCAGTTCGGTCTCGGCATCGTAATTGACTTCTTCGGTCTGTCGTCGAAAGCCTCGGGCTTCCCTGTCGACTTCATTTATCCACCGATTACGACGCTCGTGCCGGCTAATATTGCCATCGTCAAGAATGCGCCCCATCCTGAAGCGGCCGCGGCCTTCATCGAATTCCTGCTTTCACCTGCAGGCCAGGAAGTGCTTCTGGACCCGAAGATTCGGCGCCTGCCCGTCAACCCCGCGAGTTACGCGAAGGCACCTGAGGGTTTCCCAAATCCATTCAAGGATAAATCGATCGGATCGGCCGTAAAATTTGATCTGCAGAAATCCAAGAACCGCTACAATGTGGTCAATTCGCTGTTCGATGTGATGATCACTTACCGGCTGGACGATCTGCGTAAGGCCACACAGGCGATTCAGGCGGCCGAAGGCAAGCTTGCCGGAAAGTCGAATGCGGATGCACAAAAACTAATTGCCGATGCCAGAGCGCTCGTAAACAAGGTGCCGATTACCGCGGCCCAAGCCAGCGAGAAGGGCTTCAACGATGTCTTCAAAAAGAAACGAAAGAAGGCATCCACGAAGGTCACCGGACGTCAGGCTGAGATCGAGCAGAAATGGGATAGCGAGGTAAAAGCCAACTACGCCAAGGCGAAGGAACTGGCGGATAAAGCCGCATCGATGCTTTAAGCCGCAATGAACCGCAGGGTCCGGCGACGCGTATGCCGGGCCCTGCAACCCAACTGTTTGAAGTCTGCCGGGAGGGGCCGCTTTGAAACTTCTTGCACGCGGTCAGTGGGG
>DEIT01000185.1:0-2232 GCA_002352635.1 Hyphomicrobiaceae bacterium UBA2767
GGAGGATCCCTTCGCCCCACTCGGTATTCGCCTTGGCAGTTTCCTGCTGTTCCCTGAGTTGAGGTCTGAAGCTGTCTACGACGACAACGTCTTCCTCTCCAGCACCGACCCGCAAGGTGATTGGGCGTATGAGTTGACACCCAGCCTCACTTTCCAATCCGACTGGAGCCGGCACTCTCTTGTTGGGACGTTGAGCGCCGTCCGCAGCTACCACGACAAGTTCACAACCGAAAACGAAGAGGATTTCGCCGCCGAGGTTACCGGGCGGCTCGACATCCGCAGCTCGACCAATCTTGTTGGAAGTGCCAGCTATGCTGAGGAACCCGAGGATCGTTCCTCAAATGACTTTCCGCTGGACGCGGCCGATCGGGCGGTGACGCGTACCCGCGATGTTTCGCTTGAAGGCAATCACACATTCAACCGCGTTACACTCACCCTGCGAGGCGAGCTCTCGGACGAAGACTTCGATGACGCCACCGCAAACGATGGCTCCGCAATCAACAATGACGACCGCGATTTCACGGAGCAGCGCGTCACTGCGCGCGCTGCCTACGAATTCCAACCCGGTGTTGCTGCTTTTGTCGAAGCCAGTTCCAACGAGCGGGATTTTGCGCAGGATGTAGACGATGATGGGTTGCTTAGCGGTTCATCAGGCCACGATGTGCAGGCGGGGATTTCATTCCTTCTATCTGGCAAGCTGACGGGAGAGGCAAGCATCGGCTACGCGATGCAGACGCCGGATGAAACGAGCCAGAAAGATGTGGAAGGCGTTATCTTTAATGCGGGGCTTGAGTGGCAGGCTACGGGCCTTACGACATTCCGCCTCGACGCTTCATCGGACGTTGACGAGACGACAGATTCCGGATCCGGCGGGTCCATCGTCCGAAACGTGGAGGTTTCGGTGGAACACCGTCCTCGGCGCAATATCATCGTCGGTGCGTCGCTTGGTTACGAGAACGAGAAATTCTCCGGTACAGGCCAGGAAGAGGAGGAATGGCTGTTTGGTGTCAACGGTGAGTACATCTTCACTCGTTCCGTAGCGCTTACGGTGGCGTATGAACATGCGAGGAATACGAGCAACGTTCCTGGCGACGGTTATACCGGAAATGAAGTCCGTTTCGGCGTCCGTGTGCGCCAATAGCGGTGGATTCAGCTCAGCTTTTTGATTTCCCGTAACAACTCCGGGCGAAGGTCCGGCCGCTGCAGAGCGAAAGCGAGGTTTGCTGCGAGGAACCCTGCCTTTGAACCGCAGTCGAAGCTTTTGCCCTGATATTCCACTGCCGTAAATGGTTGGCTCTCCAGCAACCTGATCATGGCGTCGGTGATCTGGATTTCTCCGCCCGCGCCACCTTCCTGTGCTTCAAGGATATCAAAAATCTCCGGCTGCAGCAGGTAGCGTCCCATGATGATGAAGTTTGAGGGTGCGGTGCCCGGTGCTGGCTTTTCGACCATACCCTTGACTGAGTGGCCGTTCCCCTCACCACGCGTGATGTCGACGATGCCGTATTGATGGGTCGCTTCATCCGGTACTTCCTCCACTGCAATGACATTGCCGCCTGTGTTCGAATAGACGTCCATGAGTTGGGCCAGGCAGGTCGTACCATTTGATTGAACGAGCACGTCGGGCAGCAGAAGCGCAAAAGGTTCGTTTCCAACCAAATCCCGGGCACACCATACAGCGTGACCGAGCCCAAGTGGCGATTGCTGGCGGGTGAAACTCGTTTGACCCGGTCCCGGCAGCCCGGCCTCAAGTGCTTCCAGCTCCTCGATCTTTCCGCGTTCCCGGAGCGTCTGTTCCAGCTCTACCTGCCTGTCGAAATGATCCTCGATAACGCCCTTGTTGCGGCCCGTCACGAAGATGAAATGCTCAATTCCGGCCGCGCGCGCTTCGTCCACCACGTGCTGGATTAGCGGCTTGTCGACAACGGTCAACATCTCCTTCGGCATCGCTTTGGTTGCGGGCAGGAAACGCGTGCCAAGCCCGGCAACGGGAAACACAGCCTTGCGTATCGGTGTGGTCATCGAGTCACCATTTGGTTACCACGTTTGCAGGGAAGGCATCTCACTTACGGTCATTAAACCTCTGTGTCCTATCACCATGAGATTGCGAAATGCTTATCCGCGAATGAATGGCGGTTTTATGAGTGTTCTTGTCACAGGCGGCGCCGGGTATATCGGCAGCCACATGGTCCGCGAACTGCGCGACACCGGCGAGCGTGTCGTGGTATTCGA
>DEIT01000185.1:2313-3571 GCA_002352635.1 Hyphomicrobiaceae bacterium UBA2767
GTCAACGCAATCATCCATTTTGCGGGCTCAATCGTGGTGCCGGAATCGATTGCCGATCCTCTCGGCTATTACCGCAACAACACCGTCAAATCGCGTGATCTGATGGCTTGTGCCATCGAATGTGGCGTGAAGCATTTTATCTTTTCTTCCACAGCTGCCGTTTACGGGATGCCGGAGAATAATCCAATTTCCGAGGATGCACCTCTGGCGCCAATCTCGCCATACGGGTCATCAAAAATGATGACAGAGATGATGCTGCGCGACGCGGCGGTGGCGCACGATTTCAGTTATGTCGCCTTGCGCTATTTCAATGTGGCTGGTGCTGATCCACAAGGGCGTTGCGGGCAGTCCACGCCGAATGCGACGCATCTTATAAAGGTGGCCGTTCAGACCGCGTTGGGTCAGCGGCCCTTTCTGGAGGTGTACGGCACCGACTACCCAACGCCCGACGGAACCGGTGTGCGCGACTATATTCACGTTGCCGACTTGGCTCGTGCCCACTCGGCTGCCTTGCACTATCTGCGCCATGGTGGAAAATCCCAAATCCTCAATTGCGGTTACGGCCGCGGCTTTTCGGTTCTGGAAGTAATCGAGGCAGTCAAAAAGGTTTCGATGACCGATTTCACGGTGAACCACCGCAATCGCCGTCCCGGCGACCCGGCAGCACTCGTTGCGGATGCGCAACGCCTGCCGGAGGTGCTCGAGTGGCAGCCGGAGTATGACGATCTGGAAACGATTGTCGCCCACGCTTATGAGTGGGAAAAGCATCTTGCCGAGATGAAGCAAGCCTCATGACCGCCTGCGCGGGATTAACAGGAATTCACGTCTTGTGCTCATTTCAAGGGTTGAAATAACCCGCCGCCTCGATACCTTTCACCTCCTGAAACAAGTGGGAGGAAGGGCGGTCCGTCTCACGGCGCCAATCCGCAATACGAATGAAGCGAATACGGCTCAGGTTTTTCGCCGCATGCGCGCTGCTGTGCCTCACCACGCCAGCGCTTGCACAAGGCACGGCAGCATATCGGGCGGCAGTCGAGAAGCGGCTTGCTCCGTGGTTGACAGAATTGCGCGCCGATGCCCTCGCCAGAGGCGTTACAGCGGAAACTTTCGACAGCGCGATGAAAGGCGTCAAGGTTGACTGGAAATTGCCTGATCTTGCGCCGCCGGATCTGGGTGAAGGTCAGCCGCAACGCCCAAAGGCGGAAGTATCCAAGCGGCAAAAGCAGCAGGCCGAGTTTGACAGGCCCGCGCGATATTT
>DEIT01000100.1:0-250 GCA_002352635.1 Hyphomicrobiaceae bacterium UBA2767
CGCCCATGAACGCGCTCGATGATCCGAAAGTCCTGCGCGTGCTTGAGCGCGAGCACAAACTATCCATAGGCGACACAGAACGGCTGGCAAACCAACGTGGCGAAATCGATGCGGCCAAGGCGGCCGGAACATTCTCTTACGATTTGTATCCGAAGGATGTTTACCTGGCGATTGAACCGGTCATGGGTCACTTCCTGAACCTTTGTGCCCGCAGCATTGGTGCGAAGCGCATTGTTGAGTTCGGCACCTC
>DEIT01000100.1:358-1395 GCA_002352635.1 Hyphomicrobiaceae bacterium UBA2767
GTCGATCTTCTGTTTCTCGACGGGTGGAAAGACCTCTATGTCCCGGTAACGAAAATGATGGAGGCACATATGCGGACCGGCGGGCTGGTGCTCGCCGATAACATTCACACATTCCCAGCTGAAATACAGGAGTATGTGGACTATATGGGCAACGCAGACGGGCCATTCCACTCCGTGACCCTGCCCTTCGAGAGCGGCTTACATTATTCGCTCTACCGCGGGAACTGAGGCGCGCATTTACCCGTCTGCAAGATGCCGCTCAGCGACGTCTCAGCGTCGAGCTAGCCCTTCCCTAGCTCTTGCAAGGCTGGGCTTCCGCCCGGCAACGCCAAACCCCGGCATCGCCGTCATGCACGCATGTCATCTTATGGCCGACTGCAAGCGACCAGTAGCTCCAGCGCCGCCCATACTCAAACCTGGTGAACCGCTTCCAGTCGAGAATCGCCTTGATCTGCGCTTCCATTTTGTCCGCCTTGGCGCCGTTGGCAGCATGCCAATGGACATGGCCAAGCTCGGCCCGGCACACTTTTCCGGTCGGATATGTCTTGGGAAGACTGATCGCGCTGGCATGCGGTATTGCAGCTACGAGCGGCAGCAGCAGGCCTGCTGCGGCAATGGAGATACTCAGGAACGGAATACGCATACATACACCCCGATGAAGACTGCTCAGGAACGTATGGTTACTGGAAAGTTCTAAATGAACCGTATGCACGCGTGACCGTGCATGATGAATAAAATTAGCGGTTTGAATTCAATATTTTATGGAAATTCATCATCCGCGCTGACTATTCAGCGGCGGCGTGGCTTTGAGCGACCCGCCTTTTGTCCGCGCCACTGACTTTGGCTTTCTCCCGTTCCGCCAGGATACGCGCCTGCGCCTCGATTACTGCTTTCTTATCGCCGGGATATCCGAATGCAGCACGGAAGCGTTCCTTCCAGGTCTTTGCGTTTCGTACATCGTGAATGAGATTGCCCCATTCGTTAAACGCAATCCGCAAAGGATTGACGGACGTCAGCCGCTGCACCAATCCATAGTC
>DEIT01000100.1:1560-10456 GCA_002352635.1 Hyphomicrobiaceae bacterium UBA2767
GAAAACCCTACCAGAACCAACGGCAGGTGCATGAGCCACGTCCCCACGATAAGCCCGGTCCAGCCAAGCCGGAAATTCATAAAGACGTTCATTCGGTTGCCGGAATGGTGGACGGCATGGTCGGCCCACATCCAGCGGATTTCGTGCTTGAAGCGGTGCATCCAGTAATACAGGAAATCAGCGCCAACAAATACCAGCACCCACGACCACCACTTGCTCATATCGAAGGTGTAGATGCGCCACTCGTAGACGAAGACATAGAGTCCCGCGAGGACGAAGATCATCACCGGCTTGGCAACCGCCCGGCCAATGGCAATGCCAACCGACGCAGCCGCTTCAGCCGCGCCATATTCCTCGTGCCGCACAAACTTGCGCCACACGACCTCGCAGAACACCAGCAACAGAAATACGGTCAGCAATTCCGGATTGCGGATGACGATCGAATATGGGCTATCGCCGAGAATGTTCGAGGCGTCAGTCATTTGGAGGCATCGCCGTACAAATATCCCAACCCAAACGTATACAGGCCCGCGCAGCTTGTGACTAGCTGGCGGACCTGAACTTAAAAGACTTCTGACGTGGGTAAACCGTGACCTGATGTCGCCTCAGCGACCGCGGCTGTCGCCCTCGATACCTTCAAGGCCAGCACATGCGGAACTGACGCGAATGTCTCCGGCTAACAAATGACACAACTCCTGCTTCAAGTTGGGGTTGGTCCGGATTTGCCTAAACGTGTATTTCGACCCGACTTTCCGCGCGACCACTGCAAGATTATGGTCCTCACAGTAGGGCGTGACGTGCAGACCGCCAGAAATAACCTGGGCTGTACCTCGGCATTGGATGGCAGCTTCGGCATTTGGAGCCATGGCACCGGACATCAGGGTAGCAACAGTCGCAAACGCAGCTGAGAAAGCAGATAGTTTAATCGGGTGAGCTATCTGGTTCATACTTGTATACCTCCATTTACCCTCTATTCGGGGCCCGCCTTCTCTCAAGCTGGATATGCAAATGATCACGTTCAACACACGACTTCGCGCATCGGTCAACAATCGCGTGATCAGTCCCCTCCCATCAGAAAAACTCGACATCACGATCGCCTGCGCGTTTCACAAAACCATGTGGCTTGGGTCAATCCGCCCGCCGTCAGGCGCCTACAATACACCAACATCGGGAATTCTTCTTTGTATTGAGAAGCTTATCAGCCCACAGTAAATACGACCCGGCCACGCACCTTGCCTTCGACAATTTGCGGGGCGAGTTCAAGAACATCCTCCAGCGGGTGTGCAACCGCCATGGCCCGCAGTTTGCCGACCTCAAGATCCTTTGCGAGCCGGGTCCATGCCTGGATCCTTCGCTCCTTCGGCGCCATTATCGACTCAACTCCCTGCAGCGTAATCCCACGCAGGATGAACGGCATGACGCTAGCGGGAAGATCGGGACCTTGCGCAAGACCGCAAGCTGCAACCGCTCCATAATATTTGGTCTGGCTGAGGATGTTGGCCAGCGTCGAGCTCCCCACAGAGTCGACCGCTCCCGCCCAGCGTTCCTTTCCGAGCATTGAAGGTTTGCCGGAAAACTCGGTGCGGTCGATTATTTCCGAGGCACCAAGATATTTGAGATAATCCTCTTCTTCCGTCCGGCCGGTTGATGCGACCACCTCATAGCCGAGCTTGGACAGAACCGCGATAGCAACGCTACCCACCCCGCCGGATGCACCGGTTACCAGCACCGGACCGCTGTTCGGTTTTACATTGTGCTCCTCGAGCGCGAGCACGCAGAGCATGGCCGTGTAGCCAGCCGTTCCAATTGCCATGGCATCGGAGCTGTTGAATTGCTTCGGAATGGGGACAACCCACTCGGCCTTGACCCGCGCTTTTTCCGCGTAACCACCATAATGGGTCTCGCTCAGACCCCAGCCGTTCACCGTGACATTGTCGCCCGCCTTGAACTCGGAGCTCTTGGAGGTCTCAACAACTCCCGCCAAATCGACCCCGGGGATCATTGGCCAGTGCCGGATGATCGGGGCCTTGCCGGTGATGGCAAGACCATCCTTGTAGTTGAGCGTGGAATGGGTGACGCGGATCGTGACATCGCCCTCCATCAGGTCGTCCTCGGTGAGTTCGACCCAATCAACCGATTGCCCCTCATCTGACTTCGTCGCCAGAAGTGCCTTAAAACCCGCCATAAACCCGACCCTCTTTGATAATTCTGCTGTTTCCTTGCAGACGCAGCTCTGGCCAACAAGTGCAGGCAGGGGCTTCGTTTAGCAAGCGGAAACTCTTCCCGCCATGCCAAATACAGATGTTGGTTACGCCCCGGCACCTGTGGCGCGCGAGTGTAATTATGCACAATTATTGCATTGCACCAATATGTTGCGGTGCGTCAACGAATACGGCTTGCCACGGCACCGTGAGTCTCATTAAACTTTTGTCTAATGCGCTTAGGCGCGACCAGCGGAAAGGAGGCTTCCGATGGGAGTGACAGCTAGACTTACCACATGTGCCACAGTGGTGGCATTTGGATTTCTGGTCGCGATCATTCTCGGTATGCTTTAAGCCCCCCAAGGCTATCGCCTCCGACTGTAATGAATCGTGGTAAGGCCTGCCGTCAGGCCAAACAGAAGTCCGCAGTGAAACTGCGAAAGGCTGCCCCGTGACGGGGCGGCCTTTTTGCGTTAGCCGGCAGCATGGTGCACCCCTAAGCGGCCGTGATCCTGCGCAACTCGGCGAGGAACGTTTCGATCTCATCTTCACTGTTGTAATAGTGAGGTGAGACCCGCACGAGGTGGGGGAGGTTGCGTGCACTCGCATCCAGCAGGGTGCTTGACGGACGCGAAGCACTGGCATTGATCCCACTTTCTCGCAGCGCCGAAACAATGTCACCCGCATCAACACGGTCGTGGGAGAAGGTAGTGATGGCGCATTGTTCTGCACCGATGTCGCGAACAGTCACTCCCTGTATTTCTGCCAGGCTTTGTCGCAGTGCAGCCGCGAGGCCGAAGGCGCGATCTCGTATTTGATCCAGACCAATATTCAAGGCGTAGTCCGCTGCAGCACCCATTCCGAGATGCAAGGCGAGCGAACTCTCCCAGGATTCGAACCTGCGCGCGTCGGCTCGCATTTCGTACTGTTCCGGCGCGACCCAGGTGGCGCCAAACATATCCAGCATATAGGGCTCGATATGTTTCAGCCTTTCCCGTCTGACGTAAAGAAAACCGCACCCGCGTGGCCCACGCAAAAATTTCCGCGCTGTCGCCGACAGATAGTCGCAACCAAGAGCTTCGACATTGACCGGAGTTTGCCCAACGGCCTGGCACGCGTCGAGCAGATAGGGGATGTCGTGGGCACGGGCAATCGCACCAATCTCAGCGGCCGGATTCATTAATCCGCCGTTGGTGGGGATCCAGGTAATTGCAATCAGCTTGACCCCGCCGTCGATCATTCTCTCCAGCGCTTGCGGATCGGTCGCACCCGAAGCATCGCTCGCAATGACATCAATTGTGCAGCCGGTCCGCTTAGCCATCTGCAAATACGCGATATAGTTCGCCGCGTATTCAGCTTCCGCAGTTAGGATGCGGTCGCCTTCTTTCAGATCCTGCGCGAAAAAGGCCCACTGCCAGGCCACTGTCGCGTTCTCAGCAAAGGCAATTTCCTTCCGCTCGGCCCCAATCAAACGGGCGACAGAGTCGTATGCCCCTTCAATGCGATCATTTTCGCTCGCCTTGGCCTCATAACCGCCGATCTCAGCTTCAAGGTCGAGATGACCCTTCACGGCATCAATCACCGGCTGAGACATGAGCCCCGCACCTGCGTTGTTCAAATGGATCCGGTGTTGTGTACCCGGCGTGTCGGCGCGCACGGCCTCAAGATCAATCACTTACAATTCTCCCAGGTCAGGCGGCCTCTACGCCACTTCTTTTTCCACATCCCGCGGGTTGTAATTGAGGATCGGCGCCAGCCAGCGTTCGGCTTCCGAAAGGTCCCAACCTTTACGCCGCGCATAATCCGCGGCCTGGTCGCGTTCGATTTTACCGACGCCGAAATAGTGGCTCTTGGGGTGGGAGAAATAGAGCCCCGAGACGGCCGAGCCGGGCCACATGGCATAACTCTCGGTGAGTATGATGCCGGCTTTCGCCTCAGCGTCGAGTAGATCGAACAGGGTCCGCTTTTCCGTGTGATCCGGCTGAGCGGGATAGCCTGGCGCGGGACGAATTCCCTGATACTTCTCCGCGATCATTTCTTCGCTGTTCAGGCCTTCATCGGGTGCGTAACCCCACAGCTCGGTTCTCACCTTTTGATGCATCATTTCCGCAAACGCTTCCGCCAAACGGTCGGCGAGGGCTTTCAGCATGATTTTGGAATAGTCATCATGCGCCTCCTCAAACCGTTTCAGGTGAGGCTCTTCGCCAATGCCCGTCGTCACCGCGAAGCCGCCGATATAGTCCGCCAGCCCCGTTTCCTTTGGCGCAATGAAATCGGACAGGGCCGTGTTCGCCCGCCCCCCGTCGCGTGCCATTTGCTGACGCAAGGTGTGCAACAACACGCGCCGCTCTTTGCGGTCATCGTTCGTATAAAGTTCGATATCGTCTTCACCGACCATATTCGCTGGCCAGAACCCGACAATGCCGTTTGCTTTCAACCACTTCTCCGACTCGATCTGATCGAGCATAGCCTGCGCGTCCTTAAAAAGACCGCGGGCCGCCTCGCCATACTTGTCGTCATCGAGAATGCGCGGATATTGGCCCTTGAGCTCCCATGTGGAGAAGAATGGCGTCCAGTCGATGAATTCGCGCAAGTGGCCAAGGTCCGTATCGGCGAACAGGCGCGTGCCTGTAAAACTCGGTTTCGGTGGGACATAGCCTGCCCAGTCGATCGGAACCTTGTTGCGACGCGCCACAGCCAGTGTTGCACGCCGTTTGGTTTTCTGACCCCGGGCATGGCCCTCCGCGACACGGGCGTAGTCCTGACGTACGCGTGCGACGAAATTCTCACACTCGGTTTCCGATAACAGGTTCGAGGTCACACCTACCGCGCGGCTCGCATCCGGCACATACACGGTTTGACCTTTGTTGTAGTTCGGATCGATCTTGACGGCTGTGTGCACCTGGCTGGTGGTCGCGCCGCCAATAAGCAGCGGAATATCAAATCCTTCCCGCTCCATCTCCGCAGCGACGTGGCACATCTCGTCCAGGCTTGGTGTGATGAGGCCGGACAGCCCGATTACATCCACCTTCCGCTCGCGCGCCGTCTCAAGGATTTTCTGGCTCGGCACCATCACTCCAAGATCAATCACTTCGTAATTGTTGCACTGGAGCACAACCCCGACGATGTTCTTGCCGATATCGTGCACGTCGCCCTTAACCGTAGCGAGCAGGATCGTGCCGGCGGCCGGCGCATGTTCCAACCCAAGCTCCCTCTTTTCCTGTTCCATGAAAGGCATAAGGTGAGCGACGGCCTTCTTCATGACGCGCGCTGATTTCACAACCTGGGGCAGAAACATTTTGCCCGAACCGAACAGATCGCCAACCACGTTCATGCCGTCCATCAGCGGACCTTCGATGACGTGCAGCGGGCGTTCGACGCTCTGCCGCGCTTCCTCGGTGTCCTCTACGATATAGGCGTCGATGCCTTTGACGAGGGCATGGGTCAGCCTTTCGCCAACGGGCGCCTCACGCCATGAGAGATCCTCTTCGCGTTTCTGGCCGCCCTGCCCATGGTAGCGGTTCGCTGCTTCCAGCAACCTGTCGGTGGAATCGGGGCGGCGATTGAGGACCACATCTTCAACGAGTTCGCGCAGCTCAGGCTCAATATCGGCGTAGATCGCCAGCTGCCCTGCATTGACAATTCCCATATCCATTCCCGCCTGAATGGCGTGATACAGGAATACCGAGTGCATCGCCTCGCGCACCTTGTTGTTTCCGCGGAAAGCAAAGGAGAGGTTCGATACTCCACCTGAAACGTGAGTGTATGGGAGCTTCTCCTTGATCAGCCGCGTCGCCTCGATGAATGCGAGCGCATAGTCATTATGCTCTTCAATGCCAGTTGCGACGGCAAAGATATTAGGATCGAAAATGATATCTTCCGGCGGAAATCCAATCTTTTCTGTCAGCAGCTTGTAGGCGCGCTCGCAGATTGCGAACTTGCGCTCCGCCGTCTCCGCCTGACCGGTTTCGTCAAATGCCATGACGACCACGGCCGCGCCGTAACGCAGGACTTTCCGGGCCTGTTCAAAAAACGGCTCTTCGCCTTCCTTGAGGCTGATTGAGTTGACGATCCCCTTGCCCTGAACACATTTGAGCCCGGCTTCGATTACCGACCATTTGGATGAGTCGATCATGACCGGAACGCGGGAAATATCGGGTTCCGACGCAATGAGGTTGAGGAAAGTGGTCATAGCCAGCTCGGAATCGAGCAGGCCTTCGTCCATATTGACATCGATAATCTGTGCGCCGTTTACCACCTGCTCGCGCGCGATATCGAGCCCGGCCGCATAGTCGTCGGCCTCAATCAACTTTCGAAATTTTGCCGAACCGGTAACGTTCGTCCGTTCGCCGATATTGATGAATGATGATCCTGCCGCAGCGGTCATTTACATAATACTTTCTGATGCTTATGGGATTGTAACCGCTTATGCATGAACAAAAGGTTCGAGGCCGGAGAGCCGCATCTTGTATTCAGTCTCCGGTAAAGTGCGCGGGGGATGCTTGGCAACGGCATGCGCCAGCTGGCGGATATGCTCCGGCGTCGTTCCACAACACCCACCAACAATATTCACCAGCCCATTGCGGGCCCATTCTTCCAGTTTTGGTGCGAACTCTTCCGGTGTCTCGTCATATTCGCCAAGCTCGTTTGGAAGGCCTGCGTTGGGGTAGGCGGAGATCAGGGCGTCCGCCTCCTGGGCCAGATCAGCAACAGCCGGGCGCAACTGTTCTGCACCGAACGAGCAGTTCATACCGATGGAAAAGGGTTTCAGATGGCGGACCGAATACCAGAACGCTTCCGGTGTCTGGCCCGACAGATTGCGCCCAGACAGGTCCGTGATGGTGCCAGAAATCATGATGGGCAGTTCAAATCCAATATCTTCAAAGACCTGCTGTACAGAAAAGCCCGCGGCCTTGGCATTCAGGGTGTCGAACACCGTTTCAATCAGAAGTGCATCGCAGCCGCCCTCAATGAGGCCCCGTGTTTGCTCTCCATAGGCTTCAACCAGCGCTTCGAATGTCACATTGCGGAAGCCGGGATCATTCACATCCGGCGAAATGGATGCCGTCCTGTTGGTCGGTCCGATAGCACCGGCGACGAAACGTGGCTTTTCCGGTGTCTTTTTGGTCCACGCATCAGCAGCATGGCGCGCCAAGCGAGCCGCCTCCAGGTTGAGTTCATATGCTATCGATTCCAATCCATAGTCGGATTGGGAAATCGAGGTCGCATTGAAAGTATTCGTCTCAACAATATCGGCGCCGGCCTCGAGATAAGCGTCGTGGATTTCGTGAATTACATCGGGTTGAGTGAGCACCAGCAGATCATTGTTGCCCTTCAGATCCTGATCCCAATCCTTGAGCCGTTCACCACGATATGCTTCCTCGTCCAGCTTGTAGCCCTGGATCATTGTGCCGAAGGCCCCATCCATCACAAGGATACGCTTTTCCGCTTCCGATTTCAGCGCGGCGATCCGTTCGTCGCGGGTCATTGGAGAACTTCCTTCTGTTCATGCGTATGTGACCTCAGACCGAGCAAATGACAAATAGCGAAGACCAGATCCGCTCGATTGAGTGTGTAGAAATGAAACTCGGTCACACCCTCTGCAACGAGACCCCGGACCTGTTCGGCGGCAACCGTCGCCGCCACGAGTTTTCGCGTTTCGGGATCATCATCAATCCCCTCATATTGGCGGGCAATCCGGCTCGGCATATGAGTTCCGCACGAGGATGCAAACGAGGAAACTTTCTTGAAGTTGTAAATCGGGATTAATCCAGGAGTAATGGGAATGTCAATTCCACGCGCTCGCACCCGGTCCAGATAGCGGAAGTAGAGATCATTGTCGAAAAAGAACTGGGTGATGGCGCGGGTCGCCCCTGCATCCACTTTTGCCTGTAGCACGTCGATGTCAGCTTCGAAATCCGTGCTCTCGGGGTGCTTTTCCGGATATGCGGAAACGAAGACTTCAAACTCACCGATGCGCCGGATACCGGCCACCAGATCAGCTGTACTGGCATAACCTTGCGCGTGCGGCGCGTATTTGGCATAGCCTTCCGGCGGGTCTCCTCTCAGCGCCACGATGTTGCGCACACCCTCCTCCCAATAGGATCGGATCACCTCATCCACATCCTCACGGCTCGCGCCTACGCAGGTCAAATGTGCCGCAGGTGTGAGGTCTGTTTCTTTCAGAATACGGGCAATGGTCGAGTGCGTACGCTCACGTGTCGAACCGCCGGCGCCATAGGTCACGGAAACGAAATGAGGCGCCAATGGCTCGAGGCGGCGGACGGATTCCCAAAGCCCCTCCTCCATCTTTTCCGTCTTTGGGGGAAAGAATTCGAACGAAACGTGGAAATCCTGCTCCTGGCGTGCAGGCCTTCGTGTACCCGTTGTGTCCAACATCACAAGGCTCCTTCCAGTTGCACTGACGCAGATTCGCGAACCCGCGCAACACCAGGCTTATCCGCAACCCATAACGAAACAGTTAGCTTTTGCGCGCCCTCATCCGGGGCTGGCTCGAGATCACGGCGTGAAGACAGCGAAAGTCCCGCGGCAACTATCCAGTCTTCAACCTGTGCGGGCTCAAGACCGAGACGACGATGGGCGTGTTGTTCACGCAAGAATTCAAGCTCATGGGGCGCAAAATCGACAATCAGGAGCCTTCCGCCGGGCCCCAATATCCGCGCTGCCTCGCGTAG
>DEIT01000100.1:10527-11316 GCA_002352635.1 Hyphomicrobiaceae bacterium UBA2767
CCCTGACGAACCTGACAGTGATCGTGTTGAGAGGATTCGAGTTTGGCCCGTGCGTAGGCCAGCATGTCACGGTTGACGTCGACACCGATGGCGCGGCCGGCACGCGGCGCAAACAATTCGAGCATCCGTCCCGTACCGGTGCCAAGATCGACAAGACACTCGAACGGTCCGGCACCGAGAGCATCAAGCATCTCGGCCTCGACCTGATCTTCAGCCAGATGGAGGCTGCGCATCACATCCCACTCACCGGCATGTTCCTTGAAATAGGACTGCGCGGCTTCGGCTCGCTCATGCATCACTGACGCGGCTCGCGAGCGATCGCGCTCAAGATCAGAGTCCGCAGGATTGAGCGAATTCACGATTGCGCGGGCAAGAGCGGCTTGCGAACCGCTGGCCGCAAGCCGGAAAAACACCCAGCTTCCTTCCTGGAAACGCTCAATCAGACCGGCATCGTTAAGCAGCTTGAGATGCCGGGAGATGCGCGGCTGGCTCTGCCCCAGAATACGCGTGAGGTCCTTTACGTTCAGCTCGCCTGATGCGAGGAGCGCAAGCAACCGTAGTCGGGTGGCTTCGCCTGCGGCCTTGAGGCCGGACAGAAGTTCGCCTGTCGTCATCTTCTGCAACGTCACCTCATTTAGGTCGGGCAGAAGGTCCGATTTTCCCAGATTTTCAGCCATTTTTCGCTATCCCGAAGCGCTGTCGCGCGAACTCATCTCCGTTTGACCACCATCAACTTAGACCAAAACATATAAATATATCTTTATATGTCAAGTGACGTCGTTGGTGATG
>DEIT01000219.1:0-12257 GCA_002352635.1 Hyphomicrobiaceae bacterium UBA2767
CCTTGAACCTCGTCGCAACCGGCCGCACGCAGAAGCTTGATCTGGTTTTTGCTTTCGACACCTTCCGCGGAGACCGTCATATTGAGCGACTTGCCAATGCCGATGATGGTGTTGACCATGGCGTTCATGTCGTCGTCGTTCTCGATTTTGGCAATGAATGACCGGTCAATCTTGATTTTTGCCATCGGCAGTTCTGTCAGATAGCTGAGGCTCGAATATCCAACACCGAAGTCATCGAGAGCGAGCAGCACTCCCATAGCCGCAATCTCCTTGAGGGTCGCAGCTGTTTCATCGCCGTCCCGGAGCAGTAGCTCCTCTGTAATCTCAAGAACCAACCGTTCCGGCGGAAACCCGGTCTCCTCCAAAATACGGCGTACAACGCCTGCCAGATCCTGCGCCATGAACTGGGCCGGCGATACGTTCACAGAAAGTTTGACGTGACTGGGCCAGTGACGAGCGTATCTGCAGGCCGTCATGAGCACCCACTCGCCCAGCATGGTGATCAACCCGTTCTCCTCCGCGAGCGGAATGAAATGCGCGGGTTCAACTTCGCCCTGTTCACCTCGAATCCAGCGCGCCAAAGCCTCATAGCCGGTTAGTGCGCCCGTCATCAGATCAAACTGCGGTTGATAGTGAATCTGCAGCTCGCCATTTGTCAGGGCATGGCGAAGATCCTCAGCCAACGAGCGGCGGCGCTTTGAACTCAGATCCATTTCCGGCTCGAAAAAGCGGAATGTATTGCGGCCGTCATTCTTCGCACGATACAGCGCCAGGTCTGCATTGTTCAGCAATGTGTCGGCATCGGTACCTTCCATTGGCGCAAATGTGATGCCGACGCTGCACGAAATCGCAAGGTCATGTCCCTCAACCTCAAATGTTCGCGATAGCTCGCGACAGATACGCCGGGCCAAGTGCATTGCCTCTGTCGGTTCGCTTAAATCTTCGGCGACCACGACAAACTCGTCGCCGCCAACCCTCGCGATGGAATCGGTTTTCCGGACACATTTCCGAAGTCTGTCGGAAGCTTCACGCAGGAGCGTGTCCCCGGCTCTGTGGCCGAGTGTGTCGTTGACTTCCTTAAAGCGATCAAGGTCGATGCACATGATCGCTACAAAGGCGTCGCGGCGTTGCGCGCGCGCCAGAGCCTCTCTAAGCAAGTCCTGAAGCTGGACGCGATTCGACAAACCGGTCAGCGGATCGTGCATGGCCAGAAATCTCAGTTTGTCATCGGATTTCCGGCGCTCGCGAAAGCGGCGAAATGCGACCACAACAGGCACGGAATATCCAAGCACGATCAAGAGGCCGGTCATTAATGATGCGGCAACCAGGGCAACTTTGGACATTGGCGCAGCGGAACTCTGATCCACTTCCACAACATAGACACGTGAGACCTTCCTGCCCTCAATGACGGGTATGATCAAGGCCTTGCGAAACGCATCAGGTTTTTGTCCTGGTTCCGCAAAGTCGTTGATGACGCGGGTCGTAAGCAGGCCCATCGCCTTGTGCAGTTCGGACTGTAAGTCGTCTTCCTCCAGCAGCGCGTTCACGGTGTCCGGCTTGAAATCCTGGGAGCGGATTACGACGGAGCCTGCGGAATCAAGAAGCGCGAATTTTCCGACATTGCTAACATGACTATCGGAACCGAGAATTTGTGTGAGGTTCGTAATCCAGCCAGAAAAAAGCCCGTCGATGCTCGACAGCAGTCCGGTGTCCCCGTGGACGGACCGGGCAATTCGAAAATTGTCATGTCCGTTCTTGCCGATTTCTTCGCGATATTCGGAAATCTTTCGCGGTGCCAAAACGACAAAACGACCTGCCGGGTTCAGTCTGTGCGCATCCGAACGCCCTGAGAACAGCTCTGCGTCGACGCTCTTGACCCATTGGGTCGCTACCTGGCGTGCATCTGCCGACAACGCATACTGAAACGTTGCCTGGCCGGACAGAAAGCCCGCGACCACGGTCAGCACCCCAAGTGCTATAAGCCCCATCGTGACCATTCGGTCTTGGATGAAGATCCTTCGCAGCATTAGAAGACTCCTGCGCGATAAATTCACGCAGTCGACTTTAAGAGAAACAAATTAATGGAACAAAAAAACTATACGTCAATTTCAGGGTAACGCAGTTTTTCAATAGTAAAATATATTTTATACTTATTTTTGTAAAATTGTATTTAAATTATATAATGATAGGTCTTCGCATTCTTGCAATCAGATTGCGGAGCATCGCCGAACTGCCTAGAAATGCAGGGATATGTCGCGGTGGTATGCCATGCATCCCGCAACCTCTACTGCCTGCGCGGGAGGCAGTTTGGACTGCTTGCGCAGACCAATTGTGTCGTAGATGGCCCTTTCGTATGCCTGAAGCTCAGGCAGCGCCGAGCTGGATGCACGTTGGCGCCATGCCACATCCTCGTCCAGCATCTTCGTTGCCTTGTCCAGTTCGGCAAACGCTTTGTCCTTGTTGGGCACGCGTCCGGTAAGGGCGCGCCGGACACGCGACACCTGCGACCGGATCGTTCTCGCGCCTGCTACGGCACCAATCTCCGGCAGGGCCGCGGCAATTCGTTCAGCCGCTTTCGCGGGCGGCTCGGAATTGATCACCTCGCGCAAGGCCTCAATTGTCGGCTTAAGTGCTGCAAGATCCTTTGATGCAGCAACGATGGTCACGGCTTCCTGCACAGGCTCATAGGCGTTGTCGACATTGCGGCGATACTTGAGACGCGCGGTCTTCTCCGCCTTCAACAGAGTAACGAATTTCTTTTGTGTCTCCGGCCATTGGCTCGGAATCGAAGCTTCCAGCGATTTGCTGTCGGCCTTGAGCAACGCGATCTTAGCTTCGATTGCATCCTTTCGGCCGGCTACGTCTTCGCCAGATACCTGACGAAGGAGCGTTTCGAGTTCGCGTATTTCAGATTTTTCGCGCGCGATGGACGACTGGATTGCCCGAACTTGGCTATGCAATGGCCTGTAAGCCGGCATCGCCGCGTCAACCGCCGCTTGAGCGGTTATAACCTGCTCGCGTAATTCGAATGTTTTCTGCGCATCATCGAAGCTTTCTCCGACAGACTTTTGCAGTTTCTTGGGAAGGGTCGAGAGGTCCATCTTGCGCGCGCGCTCGATAGCCGCACGAATCTCCTCGCCACGTACACTATAGGCATCAAATACGAACTGCTCGACGCAGTGCTGCAACTTTGGATTGACCGGTGGTGGAGCCGTTTCGCCGGTGAGTGACAAGCGCATCGGCAAGTAGTTCACAAGGCGTGGATTGTAGGCGACCACCACCAGTGCCACCAATTGCATGACGATAAACGCAATAACGCCCTTGTACATGGAAACCGTCTTAACCACCGCCGGCGCCACGCCGCGCAGATAGAACAGCGCAAAGCCGAACGGCGGCGTCAGAAACGAGGTTTGGATGTTGAGACCGATCATCACACCGAGCCAGACCGCGGTGACGTTCGCAGAGGGGTCCGCGAGTAGTATCGGCGCGACAATAGGTACGACGACGACGGCAATCTCGATAAAGTCGAGGAAAAATCCGAGGACAAAAATCACGGCCATAACGATAAAGAACTGACCCCAGAACCCGCCAGGCAGGCCGGTAAGGAACTCCTTGACCAATTCCTCGCCGCCAAATCCGCGGAACGCCGCTGTCAACATTGCTGCACCCAGCAAAATAATGAAAACGAGTGACGTAGTTTTCGCCGTTTCGACCATGACGCCCCTGAGCGTGTCGTCGATCCGGTAAGCACGCACGGCACTCCAGAGGATGGCCGCCAGCAGACACCCGACCGAAATGCACGCGATGATCAGCCATGTAACGTCAGCACTCGTCACGACGTTCTTGATATTGATCGGGTGAAACTGGGTAATCGCAATAATCACCGCGACAGAAATGAATGCGAGTATCGCGGGCCAATAGGCTCGGTAATGCCCCTCGCGCAGCCGATATCCGCCCATGACCATGGCACCAATGGCACCGATTGCTCCGGCCTGATTGACCGTGGCGATGCCGGTGATGATCGACCCAAGCACAATAAAGATAAGCGCAAGCGGGGGAACCAGCGCCATGACAACTTTGACCGCAAACTGAGCGTCGTATTTTCCATCATACGGAACCGCCGGCGCCACCTTGGGCCGCAAAAAGGCGAGAACCGCGATGAAAATCATATAGACAGCGACGAGAACCAGGCCGGGAAGCAAGGCGCCCAGGAACATCTCCCCGGCACTGGTGGACGAGACGTCGAATTCAGACGGCATGGAGAGTTCGCCGGTGAACGTCTTGTGCATCGCCTTGCGAGCCGTGCTCGCCTGGTCCGTCGCGCTCGCCAACTGATCAGCCAGAATAATGAGCACAATTGACGGCGGAATGATCTGGCCCAGGGTTCCCGACGCTGCGATTGTGCCGGTTGCGAGCGGGTGTGAATAGTTGTTGCGAAGCATTGCCGGCAAAGAGATCAATCCCATCGCGACAACCGTCGCGCCGACGATACCGGTGGTCGCCGCCAACAATGCGCCGACAAACACAACCGACATACCCAAGCCACCACGCACCGGGCCAAACAACTGTGCCATGGTAACGAGCAAATCCTCTGCAATGCGCGATCGCTGGAGCATGATCCCCATGAATACGAACAGCGGAATCGCAATTAGAGTGTCGCGTTCAACCTCCCAGTAGACACCCCGGAAATTTGTAACGCCGGAATTGAGCCATTCCGATGGGCCGCCTTGTGCAAAATACGCATCAGGACTTCCGGTAACCAGCCAACCCGAAAGCGCGGCGAGGCTGACGCTGATAATGGCGGAACCAGGCAGCGCGAACGCCACCGGGAAACCGGACCCCAATGCACCCGCCATCAGAACGACGAGAAGGAAGAGAAAGAAAAGTTCCATGCCGCGTTGCCTAAGCTAATGTTCCAAGACGTCTTCGGATTCGAGCTCACGTTTGCCAGGATCGCCGCGATAGTCAGCAACACCTTCCAAAAAATAGCCCGAAAATTGGAGCAGCATGGACACGGCGAAAATCCCCAGGAATCCGGCCATCCAGTATTTCACATACATGCCAAAGCCGGTCTGGGTGGTTTCAAAAATGAGCAGCGGTCCGTTGATGATCGTCGATTTGCCGTCCATGCCGTAATAAATGATCACCCCGCATAGCGACATGCCAAGCAAGACGCTTCCCCATGCGTTGACGAGACCTTTGGTTTTCTCGGTAAAGGTCGAATAGAGCACGTCGACCCGCACATGGCCCTCTTCGAGCAGGGTGTAGGCGCTCGCGAACAGGAACAGCGCCGCATACCAGAACCGCACCAGATCCGCCATGAATGCCTGCTCGTAAGAGAAGATGAACCGGGTGAGCACGATCAGCAGTTCGGCTGAGACCACCATTAACGCCAGCCAAGGGAACCCGAGGCCACGGTGGAACGTCGCAACAAGAAACCCAAGCGCGAGCATCGGGAAATGCACCCAAAGCCCGCGAAAAGTCGAACGGCCAAGATCAATTGCCAGCTTGTCACCGAAAATGCCCGGCAACATATCTTCCACACGCAGAAACGAGACCACCATATCCGCGAGTCCGACGAATAATACCGTCCAGAAAGAAGCGCGGATGATGTAAGCAGTGATCGAATAGATGATTTCGCTGTCGGGCCTAAGTGCCCTCGGCTTCGTCATCAGCACAAATGCGATGGCGACCGCGACCGCCACGGCATAGATGCCGGCCTGAATCAATGCGAGTGACGCTTGCGATCCGCCTGTCACGAGGGTGGTTGGCCCCGGCCAGTCTCGCCAGTTTGTCAGGTAATTGTTCAGGAGAAACGCGGTCATGACCGCGATAACGCTCCACGCGAAGCAACGCGAGAGAAGTACCGAACTGTCTTGCGCAGCAGTTGCGGAGCTGCCTGCCCCACGCGCAGCGCGAGCCTTCTTGGCCATTACACTTGAGTCCCCCCGATGGAATGGGACGAGGCTCTAAGTGCCCCGTCCCAAAACCTATAGGCAATTCCAGTTCGCCTACTAACCGATTTCCAGCACGCGGTTGCGCTGCTGGGTGTACGCGGTGTCTGAAAGGCTGATCCAACGGCCGATATCGCCGCGTGCCTTCAGGAAGCTTTCGTGGATCTTGTTCACCAGCGGGCTGTGCTGGCGTGTTTCATCGAACACTTCATCGGCTGCCTTGCCGAAGCTGTCATAGATGTCGTCATTAAACTTACGCAGCTTGACGCCATGCTCATTGATCAGCTTGTCGAGAAACTCACCGTTGTTGGCATTGGTCTCTGCCATCTGACGGGAATTTTCCTCGTTGCAGGCCGCTTCGATGATGGCCTGATCAGTCTTCGAAAGACCCTCCCACCAGGCTTTGTTCATGCCCATGCAAAGCTGGGACGCCGGCTCGTGCATACCTGGAAAGTAGTAATATTTGGCTGCTTCATAGAATTTCATGAAGTAGTCGTTGTACGGGCCAACCCACTCGGTCGCGTCGACAGCGCCGGACACCAGGTTCTCATAGATCTGGCTGCCAGGAAGCGAAACCGGAGATGCGCCGAGCTTGGCAAGCACGTCGCCGCCGAGGCCCGGAATACGCATTTTAAGGCCCTTGAAATCGTCAGCAGATTCCATTTCCTTGTTGAACCAGCCACCCATCTGCACGCCGGTGTTTCCGCACGGGAAGCCCTTGATGCCGAATTCGGCGCCGATTTCGTCGAGCAGCTGCTGGCCGCCCGCATATTTCATCCAGGCGTCCATCTCTGAGAAAACAAGCCCGAAGGGAACTGCAGTGAAATACGCCCAGCCTGGGTTCTTGCCCTTCCAGTAGTAGTCAGCCGCGATATAGGCCTGCGACTTGCCGGAAGCGACTTCGTCAAAGGAGTCGAATGCGCCGACCTTCTCGCCCGATGCGAAATAGGTGACGTTGATGCGGCCTTCGGTCAATTCCGGAATACGCTTGGCAAGGCGCTGCGCGCTGATGCCAAGGCCCGGGAAATCCCGCGGCCATGTGGAAACGATAACCATTTCGGTTTTTGCCTGCACGATCGCAGGCGCTGCTACAGTTGCCGCAGCAGCAACACCGGCGCCAACACCGGCTTTCTTGATGAAGGACCGGCGGTCCATCTTCTTGATTTCGGTCATTTAAATCCTCCCAATACCAACACAAACTAACTCACGGTCTGCTTACATTCACGATCTCGCTTTTCAATACTGGATCTTCAGCGCAGACCTGCGGCGATAGAAGCATAATTTCCGCTAGCCCGCCATACACGTGATGACGCGGCTATTTTTTCCCTTTTTTTGCTTTCTCCTTTTTGTGTTTTTTGCCCGATTTTGACTTTCTCGACTTCTTCAATTCCTTGCGCACCAATTTCGCGCCGGCTCCAAGCGCCTTCAGCTTGCCGACAGACACGCCTCGGGGAAGCGGCGCCAGCCCGCAATTTGTGCAGGGATATGTGCGTTCCGGATCCACGAACTCCATCGCAGCCCTCAGTGTCGCCGCGACCTGCTCAGGACTTTCAACCTCGCTCGTGGCCACGTCGATTGCGCCGACAAGCACATCCTTATCCTTCAGCAGCCCAATGAGCTCCAGCGGCACTTTGGAATTGGCGCATTCCAGAGAGACCTGATCGATTTTGGACCTGTTGAGCGCGGGGAAAATCTCTTCATACTGGCGCCACTCGCTCCCGAGTGTTTTCTTCCAGTCGATGTTTTCCTTGATGCCGTAGCCGTAGCAAATATGTACGGCGGTGGTGCATTTGAGACCCTTGGCGGCGCGATTGAGCGCATCAGCGCCCCACTCCACCGTGTCCTGCATGAAAGCGTTGAAGGCAGGTTCGTCGAACTGGATCGTATCGACGCCCAGCGCTTCCAGTTCTTTTGCCTCTTCATTGAGGAGTTCAGCGAAGGCCATCGCCATTTCCGGCCGCGATCCATAATGCTCATCGGCGATCGTGTCGCAGATGGTCATCGGCCCGGGCAGAGTGAATTTCAGTTTGTTCGGCGCATGTGGTCGGGCAAAGCGCACCTCGGCGGAGTGGATGGAATATTTGCGGCCTACGGGTCCCGTCACCGTCGGCACATCCACGACGTACCGGTCATCGCGAATTCCCATCCTGGTTTTCTTTTCCCAGTCGATGCCGTTGCAGTGCTCGAGAAAGCCGTGCACGAAATGAATGCGAAACTGCTCGCCGCCCGACACGATGTCGATGCCGGCGTCCTCCTGTTCCTTGATCCAGATAAGAGTGGCGTCGCGCTTGGCCTGTTCGAGTTCTTCGCCTTGAACGCGCCACGCGGCCCAGAGCTTTTCCGGCTCGGCCAGCCAAGACGGTTTCGGCAAAGAACCGGCGACCGTGGTTTCAAGCACGACTGTGTCCTCCCTGGCAGCGCAGATTATTATCTTTATTGCACGCCGCTGAATTTGGCTGAGACTTTACCGGAACGACGCGCTGGCGCAAGCGGACCGGCGCGCAAATGGTGGTGAACGTCTGCACAAATAATGGTCACCGCCAGGCGAAAGCGACTTTCCTCAGAGTCCTGTCACCGAACTGATCGGCACCTTCAGAGATTTGCCGCCCGCCCATATGCAAGTAAAAAGCACACGCGATTTCGTTGTCCGCCAGCGCCCACACACACAGACCATCAATACCGCGCCCTTCCAGCTCCGTGCGCGCCGCCTGAAACAACCGGCCTCCGAAGCCAACGCCCTGAAATACGGGACGGACGTAAAGCTCGAACAATTCGCCACCATAAGGTGTACCGCGCATGCGACTGCGCCCGAGCGTCACATAACCCGCTATTTCGCTGTCAAACTCGAGCACAAGTGCCACCATCCCCCGGTGCAGGCTACGCTGCCAGGAGCCCGGGCCTCGCCGTGCAATCATTTGCGAGAGCGGTAAATGCGGGATGATGCCCTGATAGGTGTGCCGCCAGGTATCCTCATAGACGCCAGCGATATTGGCAGCGTCGGCTTGCTTCGCCTTGCGGATTGAGATGAGACCGGTCGTCATGGCAACGCAGACTAGCCGTTAACGGACCATGGCCGCAATTGCTTCAGGAGGCAGCGCGGCGTTCAGCGCGTTTGCGCTCGTGTGGATCAAGATGTCGTTTGCGCAGGCGGATCGACTCCGGAGTGATCTCAACAAGTTCATCGTCTTCAATGAAGGCCAGCGCCTTTTCGAGCGTCAGCAGCACCGGCGGCGTCAGCGTCACGGCATCGTCGCGGCCAGCGGCGCGGATGTTGGTGAGCTTCTTGCCCTTCAGTACATTCACTTCCAGATCGTTGCCGCGGGTATGCCCCCCAACAATCATGCCTTCGTAGACCCGCGCACCCGGCTCGATCATCAACGGGCCCCGGTCTTCAAGGTTCCACAATGCAAAAGCGACAGCACTTCCTTGCGAGTTTGAGATGAGAACACCGGTGCGGCGCCCCTGTATCGGCCCCTTGTAGGGCGCATAGCTGTGGAACACCCGGTTCATGATTGCGGTGCCGCGAGTATCAGTGAGGAGTTCACCCAGATATCCGATCAGTCCGCGCGTGGGAGCATAGAAGATCAGATTTTGCCGGCTACCGCTCGAGGGCTTCATTTGTCTCAACTCGCCCTTGCGCTCGGTCAGTTTCTTCACGACCGCGCCCGAATATTCATCGCTCACGTCAATGAACACCTCTTCAATCGGCTCCAGCATCTGGCCGGACTCGGCGTCCGTTTTCATGACGACCTGCGGACGCGAGACGGTCATTTCAAAACCTTCACGCCGCATCGTCTCGATCAGAATGGCCAGCTGCAATTCGCCGCGCCCGGCGACATCAAAGGAGTCCTTGTCGCCCGTCTCTGAAATCGTCAGCGCAACGTTGCCTTCCGCCTCGCGCATCAGTCGCTCCCGGATGACGCGGCTTTGGACCTTCGATCCCTCCTGACCGGCATACGGTCCGTCATTGATACGAAACGTCATGGCAAGTGTCGGCGGATCGACTGGTTGCGCCTCCAAAGCCGTTGTAACGGCCGGGTCACAGAGAGTGTCGGACACTGTGGCTTTTGAGAGCCCGGCAATAGCAACGATGTCTCCGGCCTTCGCTCCATCGACGCTAACCCGCTCCAACCCGTCAAAGGACAGCAGCTTGGTAATGCGGCCACGCTCAACCTCGGTCCCGTCGCGACCCAAGGCCTTGATTGCGGTGTTGGGCGCGACTGAACCACTGGTTATGCGCCCGGTCAGAATGCGTCCGAGAAACGGGTCGGCTTCCAAGGTCGTTGCCAGCATGGAAAAAGCGCCTTCTTCAACCGGCGGCGGCGCAAAATGGGAGACGACCAGATCGAAAAGCGGAGCCATGCCGTCCTTTGGACCCTCAGGCGATGAAGCCATCCAGCCCTCTTTCGCCGAACCATAAAGGATAGGAAAATCCAGTTGCTCCTCGCTGGCATCGAGAGATGCAAAAAGGTCGAACACTTCATCGACGACATGTGCGTGGCGCTCGTCAGCCTTGTCGATCTTGTTGACTGCGACAATCGGCCTGAGGCCAACCTTGAGCGCTTTGGAGACGACGAATTTCGTCTGCGGCATCGGCCCTTCCGCGGCATCCACCAGAACGATCGCTCCATCGACCATGTTGAGAATACGCTCGACCTCGCCACCGAAGTCCGCGTGACCGGGTGTATCGACAATGTTTATGCGAGTGCCATTCCAGGTAAGTGAGGTGCATTTGGCGAGAATGGTGATGCCGCGCTCACGCTCCAGGTCGTTTGAGTCCATCGCGCGTTCCTGCACGCGTTGATTATCCCGAAATGCCCCGGACTCTTTCAAAAGCACATCGATAAGAGTGGTCTTGCCATGATCGACGTGGGCAATGATCGCGATGTTTCGCAAGGTCATGTCATCTCTCTTGGAAAATTGGGCCGCGCGCGACCGGTGCACGTAGGCGGCGCGCCCTTATAGGGGCAATTGGGCTGCAAGTGCAAACACGAGACCATTACCTGATTTTCATGAAATTTTCCGTACCGGCCCAACTTGCACATTTCCTGCAACAAGCTGGTGGCAATCCCGATGAATTCCCAATTTGGGACAGGAGGTTAAGTGTTATGGAACAAGCAATGGCGATGACCGAGGGACAGACCGGCCCTGCTGAGCCCAAAGCACGGCGTACCGTGCGCATTCACATGAACGGCGGAATGGTTATGGAGGGCAGTCTTGTCGTCCCCAAAACCCGGGGAATCAACGAGTTGCTGAACGGCCGGCAACCCTTCCTGGAATTTGAAAATGCCAATGGTGACAAGATGTATCTTTCCAAACCATCGGTCCAGACCGTACAGATGCTGGATTATCCGAGGCCAACTGGGCTGTTTGCCGACTAGCGTCGTTAGCTAGGGCCGCCCCTTGCGCTTGGCGAGAGACCGCAGCCTGAGCGCATTGAGCCGGATGAAACCTTCAGCGTCCTTTTGATTATAAGCGCCGTGGTCGTCTTCAAAGGTGACTAGGTCCTCTGAATAGAGCGAATTCGAGCTCTCGCGGCCAGTGACAATCACGTTGCCCTTGTAGAGTTTGAGCGTCACCTCGCCGGAAACGTTTTCCTGGGACTTGTCGACCAGCGCTTGCAGCATTTCCCGTTCCGGCGCGAACCAGAAGCCGTAATAGACAAGCTCCGCGTAGCGCGGCATGAGCTGGTCCTTCAGATGTGCCGCCTCGCGGTCGAGAGTGAGCGACTCCATCGCTCGATGTGCGGCAAGCAGGATTGTTCCGCCCGGCGTCTCGTAAATGCCGCGTGATTTCATTCCGACGAACCGGTTCTCAACCAGATCGATACGGCCGATCCCATTGTCGCGCCCCAGATCATTGAGTGCAGTCAAGAGGCCTGCCGGTGACAAAACCTTGCCATTGAGAGAAACCGGATCGCCTCTCTCGAATCCAATGGAGATTTCTGTCGCCTTGTCCGGCGCTTCTTCAGGTGAGAGCGTCCGCATGAAGACATAATCCGGTGGCGCCTTGGCCGGATCTTCAAGCACCTTTCCTTCCGATGATGAATGCAACAGGTTTGCATCCACGGAGAACGGCGCCTCGCCGTGTTTGTCCTTGGGCACCGGAATTTGGTGTTGTTCGGCAAATTCGATCAGGTCCTCGCGAGACACAAACTCCCATTCCCTCCATGGCGCAATGACCTTGATATCCGGATCGAGAGCATAGGCGGCAAGTTCGAAACGGACCTGGTCGTTACCCTTTCCCGTCGCACCGTGGGAAATGGCATCAGCGCCTGTCTCGTGGGCAATTTCCACCAGCCGT